>JABXJZ010000147.1 GCA_013375335.1 Desulfobacterales bacterium | reverse complement strand
ATGGACTCCGTTAATGCCCAGAGACAGGTGATAGAGAATAGAATTGTCTCAGAGAGTAGGGGAAGGATCGAGAGGATGGAGGACTTAGATGCACGTCGAACTATAGTCCTCTTTGACCGCGGATGGCATCGGGGGGTAGCGGGTATCGTGGCCTCAAAGATCGTGGAGGAGTTCTATCGCCCAACCCTTATCCTTACCCTTGAAGGAGACCTGCTGAGGGGCTCAGGGAGAAGCATAGATGGGTTTGATCTGTATCAGGCCCTCTCCGATCTCAGTGACGACCTAAGGGAATTCGGGGGTCATGATCATGCAGCAGGGGTTTGTCTTGAGACTGAGAGGATAGGGGAATTCTCCCATAGGTTCGAGGAGCTCGCGAGGCGGAGAATAGATCCAAGGGATATGATACCGAAGATAGAGGTTGATGCCAAACTTAGTGTCGAATCGATCAATCCTCAGGTGTTGAAGGAGATCGAGATGCTGCCACCCTTTGGCCAGCGGAATCCTGAACCCAGCTTCTGTGCTGGTCCCTTGAAGATTGCCTCCTCCCAGGTGGTGGGAAAGGACCATCTAAAACTGAAGATAAAGGAGAAGGGGATCACCTTTGATTGCATAGCATTTGGTAGCGCCGGATTCCACCCTCTCGAGGGAAAATCAGTGGATATACTCTTTCATCTGGGGACTAATACATGGCAGGGAATAGAGTCGATCCAACTGGTAATAGTAGACCTCCAGCTTAATTGAGAGGTTATTTCACCCCCTTATCTCTCCCCCATGTAACCCTTCATATATTTAAAGAATTCGGAGTCGGTTGAGAGCACAAGCGTGCTGTCTTTATCCAGGGTCTTTTTGTAGATATCGAGTGTATTAGTAAAGGAGTAAAAATCAGGATCTTGTCCATAGGCCTCGGCGTATATCCTCGTGGCCTCGGCATCTGCCTTCCCCTTTATCTCCTGTGCCGTTCTGTATGCCTCGGAGGTGATCCTCTTCATCTCCCGTTCTTTATCACCCTCTATCTTTCTGGCCTCTCCTTTCCCTTCAGATCGAAACTTCTCGGCTATCTGCTTCCGCTCTGCAATCATCCTCGCGTAGACCGATTTTTGCACCTGTTCTACATAATTCAATCTCTTTATCTTAACATCAACCAGTTCTATACCGAATTCGGCCAGCTTCGGCTGTGCCTGTTCCATGATGCCCTTGGTAATCTTCGCCCTTCCCGTTTTGACCTCTCCCAGGGGACTGATTTCCTTTACCTCATCCACTCCCTCTTCACGGATATCCAGTTCCCTGTTGGTCATCCTCACGGTTTCAATCAAGGAGTATGAGGTAACGAAGTTCCTTACTGCAGCATCGATAATGTCATCGAGCCTACCCAGGGCGCCGTATTCGTTTCTGACCGTCTCAAAGAACTTCAGGGGATCAACGATTTTCCACCTGGCAAAGGTGTCTACCCATATAAAGGTCTTATCCAGGGTTGGAATCTGACCGGGATCCCCGTCCCATTCAAGGAGGTTTTTTGGAAAATAGTTTGCCTGCTGAATAATGGGGATCTTAAAGTACAGACCGGGATCCGTTTTTGGTTTCCCAATAGCCTTACCAAACTGGGTAACGACCACCTGTTTGGTTTCGTCCACAACATAGACTGCGCGCCACCTGGAAAAGAGTAAAAAGATAGCGATAATGACCAGAATAAAGATTACCCCCTTTTTCATTTCTCAGCCCCCTTCTCCCTCCCTAAATTGAGTAAGGGGAGGAAATTCGTTTGCTCTGCGTCCATGATATACTTGCTTCCCAAGCTCGGAAACACATCCCTCAAGGTCTCAAGATAGAGCCTTCTCCTGGTCACGTCCTCTGCCTTCTTATACTCGGCATAGAGGGCAAGAAACCTGGCTGCATCCCCTTTAGCCCTGTTGATCCTGTCAAGGGCATACCCTTCAGCGGATTTGATGGTCTTCTCCGCATTTCCCTTAGCAGCTGGAATAGCCTTATTATATTCCTCCCTGGCCTGATAAATCATGCGCTCCTTTTCCTGAACTGCCTGATTAACCTCATTAAAGGATGGCTGAACTGGCTCGGGGACATTGGTCTTCTTCATCTCAATGGTAACTACGTTTAATCCGGTTTCCGCTTCATCTAATTCCTTCTGTAGGTGCAGCTTCGCCTGGTCAGCAATCTCCTCCCTCTTGCTGATTACCTCATTGATACTTCTATCTCCTACCACCAGTCTCATGGTGGCCTCAGCCAAATCCCTCAAGGTAGATCTTACATTCCGAACCTTGAAGAGGTAGTTATAGGGATCCTTGATCCTAAACTGCACTATCCATGGAACCACGGCCACATTGAGATCACCGGTAAGCATGAGGGATTCATTGAGATAGGCCGTATCCCTGGCATACTGCGTCCTAACACCCGCCCGTATAGTCCTCAGACCGAATTCCACTTTGTTGATTTCTCTCACCGGTACCTTTGTTAACTTTTCTATTCCCCAGGGGAGTTTGAAATTCAGTCCTGGTGAGGTTGTTCTGACGTATTCGCCAAATCGTTGTATTATACCTACCTCATTTACACCAATCGTATAAAAGGAGGAGGATATAAGAATCAGGATAATGATTCCTGCGATTATAAGCCAGAGCCCACGAAATCTGCCCTTCATCCCCTTAAATTTATTGAAGACCTCATCCATCTGGGGTGGACTGCCACCCCTGCCCATCTTTTGCTTTTGCAGCTTGTCCCAATCCCATGGCATGGTATGTCACCTCCAAAAGAATCCTTTGGGAAAAATGCTAATGGAAAAAAATGGTTGCGTCAAGGAATAAAATAGATGATATTTCTTGATCCTAAGATATCAAAGGATAAGGAAATGAGGCAGGACACAAAATCATTTACCCTGTTGGAAAGGAAGCCTCGCCATTTACGGCGGGGTTTACACCCTCGTCGAACTTCTCCAACAGGGTTTACCCATATCAAGGAGGTAGTAGATAATATCTTTACGACATCTCCCCTGAAGATGAATCTCGATGATGTAAGGATCTGGAAGCTGTGGGATGGCGTTGTTGGCAAAAGAATTGCAGAACATGCCCGGCCCTCTTGGATAAAAAAAGGGGTGTTGATGGTCAAGGTCACTGATAGCGTGTGGCTACAGGATCTGGAGTTCATGGCCGAGATGATAAAGGAAAAGCTCAATAGCAGACTTCAAAGGGAGGCCATAAGGAAGATACGCTTTAAGGTGGGTGAGAGCACCTCAGATCGAAAAACCACCTTGTCCAAATATAGGCGGGAGGATCTTTAGACCGGACTTTCCCCTTACTCTCCCCTCGATCATTGCAAGTTCGGCATAAGATGCGGAATCCGGGAAGATGATCTGCAGCCTCTTGGGCTCCATCTCCCGCATCCTCATCCTAGCAAAGACCTCCGGTAACCTATTTGCCGGGTAAATGACGGCCAGTCTACCACCCCTCTTGAGCAGTGCCGTGCCTGCAGCCAGGATATCATCTAAGCTGGCTGTTATCTCATGCCTGGCAATGGCCTTGCTGGGTTGGGGATTAATTCGGCCGCTTCTTTCTCGCCTATAGGGCGGATTGGATACGACGACATCCGCACTTCCGGGGGCCAGGGGCAGCTGTCTCAGATCTCCCTGGATTAGGGCTATCTTCCCTTCGAGCCCATTCAGCGCAATATTTCTCTTGGCCTGAGAGGCTAACTCCTCCTGGAGCTCAACTCCAAAGATGAATCGCACCTCCCTCTTTGCAGCCAAGAACAGGGAGATGATTCCACAGCCAGCACCGAGATCGACAACGAGGTCCTCACTCCTCAGGGAGACGAATTCGGCCAGGAGCAGGGCATCAACGGAGAATCTATATCCCTGCCGGGACTGGATAATCCTCAATCTCCCCTCTAAAAAGCTGTCTATTGTCTCATGTGCCTCAATCTTCAACGCTATAATCCTTTACTTTTATTGGGTTATTCTATAAATACGATCCTCTATAGTAAAATGAATTAGCAAAAAGCATGGCGGGAGGCAAAGGAAAGTTTGGCATTGTCATAGAAGGGGGCACCCTCTTGACCATGGTTGAGGGCGAAGAACCCGTGCATGATGCCAGGGTGATTATCTCTGGCGACAGCGTTGAGGAGGTCTCCGACTGCCAACGCAGTCCAGTGCCTGATACCGAAGAGATTATCAATGCCGAGGGCGCCCTTATCATGCCCGGTCTGATAAACAGCCATGTTCATTCGCCCATGACCATCTTCAGGGGTATGGCCGATGATCTCCCCTTAAAGACATGGCTTTTTGACCATATATTTCCAACAGAGGCAAAACATATCAACCCGGATACGGTTTACTGGGCATCCCTTCTGGGCTGTTTGGAGATGATTGCATCGGGTACCACCACCTCAGTTGATAGTTATTTCATTGCTGACGGGATCGTCAAGGCAGCAGCTCAGGCAGGCATTCGGGCCCTGGTGGCCCAAGGCGTTATTGATTTTCCCGCACCTGGCGTACCTGATCCTGGGGAAAACCTCCATGTGGCCTCCGCCTTCTTAGAGAGATGGATAGGCTCCTCCGATCTCATGAGGCCCGGGATCTTCTGTCACAGCCCCCTCACATGCTCTCAAGAAACATTGCAGAAGGCATATGAGATCTCCACCAGGTTCGACGCGCCCCTCCAGATACATCTTTGTGAAACTAAAGAAGAACCTCCGGAGATCAAGGGAAGGACAGGGTTAAGGCCGGTCTTTTATCTAGATCGTCTGGGCCTCTTGAATAGCACTTTGATTGCGGCCCACGCCATCCACCTGGATGAAG
>JABXJZ010000482.1 GCA_013375335.1 Desulfobacterales bacterium | reverse complement strand
ACATATTGCCTTGACATAGGGAGCGCCCAAAGCCAATGCCTTAAATATGCCATCCTCTGAGCTGAAACCGCCAGCAAAGGCAATGTCTGGCACCTCCTTGCCTCTGTCAGCTAGCTTTCTGCAGAACTCGTATGCCGCGGAGTGGAGGTAAACGCTGGGCATACCCCATTCCTCCATCATACGCCAGGGGCTCATGCCTGTCCCACCGCCGGCACCATCAATGGTCAGGAGATCTACATGGGCCTTCGAGCTCCACCTGATTGCCATGGCCAATTCCCTGAGGCCATAGGCCCCGGTTTTCAGGGTTATTCTCTTAAAACCGATGTCTCTCAAGCGTTGGACCTCGGCAAGAAAACCCTCCTCGCTTATGAACCCCAATCTACTGTGACGTTCGAATTCCTTTAAGGCACCATCCTTGAAGGCCGCCTGGATGGATTTATTGGACGGGTCAGGTGTAACGATGTACCCCCTCCTTTGAAGCTCTAGGGCCCTTTCGATGTTGTCAACTTTGATCTCACCCCCAATGGATTTAGCTCCCTGACCCCATTTCAGTTCTATGGTGTGAAGCCCGTGTTTTCTGCATACATATTCAGCGACGCCCAGACGGGTGTCTTCAACATTCATTTGAACGAGTATTTCGCCATATCCCTGATGATATCTTCGATACACCTCAATGCGTCGATCCATGTCCGGGGCTTTGGCGACCTTGTGGTTTTTGTCGAGTTCAAGCCGGGGGTCTATGCCGCACACATTTTCTCCGCAGACCATGGTAACACCGCTCAGTGCAGCCCCAACTGCAAAATGTTGCCAATTTTTGCGGGCAATCTCAGTTGATCCCAGGGCGCCGGTAAAGACAGGAAGCCTCATTTTGACCTTCTTCTCCCAGCCATATTCTGTCTCTGTATCTACTATAGGGAATGTGGCTGTGTCTGGGCCCACCTCTATGTCTTCACCGAGCCCCTTTGCCCCAAGGGCATAGCCGTGTATGTTGAGGTGTGAATAGTCTACAGGATAATCCTTGTCGGCACCTGCCGTTACATCGCCAAAAGGTCCTGGATACAGGAGTTCGCGCCCCCTGAATGTGGCCTTAAACACCTCGCAGTTACCCGTGCAGCCGTCGATACAGCGGGAACAGATACCGCTCATGGGAACAACGTTTCTCGACCGATTTGCCGTGCCTGTTGCATCATTTGAATTTGGTCTGGATAGATTGCCCATTGTTGCCCTCCTTCTAAAGATCTATTTCAACAAAAAAATCCACTCATCTGACACTTCAGATGATGTGGACTCCGTTGTCTCCGGCAATACGCCCTTGTATTACCTCTGCTTTCTCGGCGTATACCTCAATAATGAAAAATCACGTGTGTGTCAAGTTTTTATATATCCTGCGAAATTATGAC
>JABXJZ010000146.1 GCA_013375335.1 Desulfobacterales bacterium | reverse complement strand
CCTCCACCTCGAGGAGATGGAGATATCAGAGCCGATGGCAGCCGAGGCCGAGAGAATGCCAAACCTGACGATCATCGGTAACCCTCATCCTATTGCCTTTGGTGGTGACGGAAACCTCATCTCGGATCTTTCGGCCGAATAATGCTGCACCGGCATTTACTCCTTCCTTGCCCTCACTCCCGGCCATATGGATGTCATCACTATCATCGCCTTCCACCTTCTCTAAGATAACTTTTTATCTGCTCCTTAGTTAAATCCTCGATACCCAATTGCCCCAGGGATATTCCCTCTTTGAGGAAATCCCGTTTACACACTGCCGACCCTAACTGTATGAGCGACTCTATTATGGGGACATCCACAGCAAATTTCCTGGCCAGATGGTAACGCATGACTGTTCCCACCGGTATGTCCTCAGTGAAATACCTGTGTTCAACAGAATCTGGACCGACTATTGGTGGCAAAATCACATCTACAAATGGTACCCAGTACTCTATGCCCATGATGCTCCCCTTCCAGAAGAACTGATCTTCTCGATACTCAGCCATCTTGATACCCATTGCATCGGCGATTTTCCTTTCCTCCTGATAAAAGGCGAACTGAGTTCGGGAAACGGCAGGGCTCATACCATACTTGTACATTGAATACTTGCCCTTGGGAATGCCCAGCGTCCCCTCCATTTCAGAGACTTCCATGGCGCCTACATTGAGGATTGAGCCGGGGACATGAATAACGGGATTGGGATTGGAGAGATCAACCCCAATGATAGTGTCTCCCCTTTTGAGTTCCACGGTGCCATCGAATGCCGGAAGTCCTTTTAGGGTCTCAAAGAATCTGCCTCCATCTGTGCTCGGCAAGGCATCACAAATAAGCTCCCGTATCCTGAGTATGCAATCAAGCTTACCAGGCTCCATCATCCTCACACCATACGGCATGGAACTCCACCCACCGACTATGACTTTTGCCCCACACCCAGCCTCACGCATCATATTTCTGAGCATCAAGCAGCCAAAATTGTCCGGGAATATGCTTATCATCTGCCCGTCCTCAAGGTATGGGATCATTTTTTCAAAGAAGGGCTTGTGGCCCTTTGCTGGTATAGCTACTATTATTAAGCCAGCTCCCCTCAATGCCTCTGATACCTCCGTAGTGATAAGGGCGACCTTTGCAACTCCTGCCCTCCTAAACCATTTGAAATTCAGCTGCTCTCCTCCGAGCTCTATCTCATGTGTTTTCAGGACTTCTCCCAGGGTCTCCGGGGCAAGCTCTGGTAGTTCGTACAGTCTGACCTCATATCCTGCAAGGGTAAGCTCCGCGGCGAAAGTCTGGGCACAGGCACCTCCACCAAGAACCGCTACCGGTTTTTCCAGTATGTTACCTTTTGTCATATTTACCCCCTTCCTTTTTTCATGCTCTTTGGTTTTGGATATACAAAGATAACCTTTTTAAGGCAAAACAAATGACTGGCGATGTGATTCCTTAATTTTCCTTGATATATCTATAGACCCATCGTTGATTATGAAATAGAATGATTTGTTGTAACTAACTGGCCTGTGTATGAGAGCCATGGCAGTTAAGAGGTTGGAGTCTACATAGTCGCCAAAGAGATCTAGAAAGGAAATAGACTGCGAGCCCGCTTTCTCAGTAACTAACTCCCCTCGGCTTCACGTTTTTCTTAACCCATTTGACGATATCATCCAGAGTGGATCCCGGCGTGAAAATCTCCTTGATTCCCACCTTCTTAAGTTTTGGGATATCCTCCTCGGGGATAATCCCCCCTCCACAGATGACAATGTCGTCCACTCCATTTTCGTGCAAGAGCTCCGCAACCCTGGTAAAAAGATACATATGGGCACCTGCCAAGCTCGAAAGCCCGATCATATCCACATCCTCCTGGATGGCAGCCTGAACTATTTGTTCAGGGGTTTGGTGAAGACCTGAATAAACAACCTCAAAACCAGCATCCCTGTAAGCCCTGGCTATAATTCTGGCACCCCTATCATGACCGTCCAGGCCCGGTTTTGCTACTAAGATCCTGATCTTCCTCTTTTGATTCATGATCTATTCTCGTTGCAGTAAGCACTTTGCGGTCAGTTTCTCAACTATTGGGCCGATCGCTGAACGCTTACATCTTTTAATAGACACCAGGGTCCCGGTAGACTCCAAAGACATCCCTAAAGACATCACATATCTCCTGCAGCGTGGCATATTCTTTGACTGCATCTATGATATAATGCATGAGATTGTCATCCCCTTGAGCTGCATCTGCCAATTTCTCCAATGCATCCCTTACCTTTCTGTTGTTCCTGCTATTCTTGACCTGATTTGTCCATTGTATCTGTTTTTCTTCTAATTTTGCCTCAACCTGGAGGGTCTCTATAGGGAGCATTTCTTCAGCCATATACTTGTTTACTCCAACTACCGTCTTGTCCCCGTTGTCTATCTGTTTCTGATACCTATAGGCACTGTCCGCTATCTCCTTCTGGGGGTAGTTTCTCTCTATTGCCGCTACCATACCTCCCATGTCATCAATCTTTCTAATATATTCAAAGGCCTCCTCCTCCATATCGTTTGTGAGGCGCTCAACGAAGAAGGATCCGCCGAGGGGGTCGATTGTGTTCGCAACCCCTGACTCTTCGGCAATGATGTGTTGAGTCCGGAGGGCAATGGTAGCCGCCTCTTCAGTAGGTAATGCAAGGACCTCGTCCAGGGCATTGGTATGCAATGATTGTGTCCCTCCTAATACGGCCGCCAGGGCCTCAAGGGCAGTTCTAATAATGTTATTATAGGGCTGCTGAGCGGTAAGAGAACAACCGGCAGTTTGTGTATGAAACCTGAGCCACATTGACCGCGGATCTCTTGCCTTAAACCTCTCTTTCATTATCCTCCCCCACATCCTCCTTGCCGCCCTGAATTTTGCAACCTCCTCAAAGAAATCCAGGTGCGAATTGAAGAAGAAGGAGAGCCTCGGGGCAAAGGAGTCAACATCAAGGCCCCTTTCAAGTGCTGCTTCAACATAGGCTATACCGTCGGCTAAGGTAAAGGCAAGCTCCTGAACCGCTGTAGAGCCAGCTTCCCTTATATGGTAGCCACTTATGCTAATAGGGTTCCACCTGGGGACCTCCTTGGTCCCGAATTCAATGGTATCGACTATAAGCCTCATGGATGGCCGTGGGGGGCACATGAGTGTCTTTTGTGCAATGAATTCCTTGAGCATATCATTTTGGATGGTACCACCTATAGCCGATCTGCTTATCCCTCTGTTTTCTGCCATGGCGATATACATTGCCCAGAGGACAGGGGCCGGTGGGTTGATGGTCATGGAGGCAGTGATCCTATCAATAGGAAGGTCCTCGAACAGTATCTCCATATCCTTCAAGCTGTCGATGGCAACACCGCATCTGCCGCATTCTCCCCTTGATCTTGCGGAATCAGTATCATATCCCATAACGGTAGGCATATCGAATGCTGTAGAGAGACCTGTCTGACCCTCCTTTACCAGGAGGTGAAATCTCTTGTTGGTATCCCTTGCCGATCCCAGACCCGCAAACATCCTCATAGTCCATAGTTTTCCCCTGTACATAGTGGGCTGGACCCCACGGGTAAAAGGGTACTGGCCCGGAAAGCCTACATCTTTTGAGTAATCAAGATCCCCAGTGTCTAACGGCGTATAAAGATTCCGGATAGGTCGGTCTGAAACAGTAGAAAATCTCTTCAATCTTTCAGGTGTCTTTGAGACAGACTCCTTAAAGGCCTGTTGCCATTTCTTATTATCGGCACGTATTCGGTCTAGGTCTTTTTTGTTGAACATCACAGAATCTCCCTATAGCTTCCCCAAAATTGCCCGGCCACTTCAGCTGCCACCCGGCGAGCGTACATCTTGGCAATAGATGTCAGCTTAGGATCGATATTGCGCTGATTAAAATTCCAGACAGATCTACAAACTATAAATCGTGCTGTCTCTATCTTGGCTGCCATGTCCGCAAGTTTATGCTGAGTACCTGAGATTCAGCAAGCTTTTTGTTAAACTGGCTGCGTTCTTTGCACTATGCGAGTGCTCGATCGAGTGCACCCTGAGCACTCCCAAGGGCCTGGGCCGCTATCTCTACCCCTCTGTTGGTCCCTCCCAAATCTCAGGATGAGGTCTGATGAAAAGTCACCGGGGCTGAGGACGGTGCCAACTCCTCAAACCTGTCGGCAGAACTCCTGGACTAAAACGGTGTTCTCGAGGATACCATGGTCCTGGCCGCCGTATTTTTCTGGAAAGTGGATCCCTATGAAACCAAGTTCACATGCCCTTTTCCATATCTCTGTCGGAAGTCCACGCCCCCTTTTATGTTCAAGGGCTGTCCCTTTGTCAAATTCTCCTTGGCAGGAATCACAGCAGGAGACGGCGGCACTTTCGATATTGGAATTCAGTCGCTTTCAGGCGTAGCGGAGCGGAACGAAAACATACTTTTCGTTTGCTATGACAACGAGGCATATATGAATACCGGTATCCAGCGTTCCAGTGCAACACCGGTGGGCGCTTGGACCACAACGACACCGGCTGGATCCATCAAGAAAGAGCCTAAGAAGGACATCGAGAAGATTATGCTAGGTCATCACATCCCTTACATGGCAACAGCATCAATAGCGTATCCGGATGATATGTACAGGAAATTCAAGAAAGTCCGCAATATTATGGGCACAAAGTTCATTCACGTGCTTTCACCATGTCCTCGCGGATGGGGTATAGATGCCAGCAAGACAGTCCAGATCGCCCGTCTAGCTACTCAGTCCAAGGTTTTCCCAATCTACGAGGTTGAAAA
>JABXJZ010000145.1 GCA_013375335.1 Desulfobacterales bacterium | reverse complement strand
ACCATGCTGAGTAAAAGAATCATACCATGTCTGGATGTCAGAGATGGGAAAACAACCAAGGGCATCAGGTTCAGGGACAATATAGATGTTGGTGACCCTGTGCAAATGGCCAGATTCTATTACGAAGAAGGAGCAGATGAAATAGTCTTTTACGACATCACCGCCTCAAGTGATAAGCGGGACATTATGATTGATGTGGTTCGCAGGGTTGCGGAGGAGATCTTTATACCCTTTTCGGTTGGTGGAGGGATCAGGACAATAGATGATATGCGCAGGGTCTTGCTGGCAGGGGCAGAGAAGGTCAGTGTGAATACTGCCGCAGTCCTGAATCCAAAGATAATCGCCGAGGGGGCCAAGGCATTTGGCAGTCAGTGTATTGTGCTCGGGATGGATGTCAAAAACGTAGAAGTAACCGATAAAACCCCATCAGGTTATGAGATTGTGATTCACGGAGGCCGCACATTTACCGGTATGGATGCCCTGGCCTGGGCCCAAAAGGCCGAAGAATTAGGTGCAGGTGAGATATGCCTGAATTCCATTGATGCAGATGGCGTGCAGGAGGGTTATGAACTGGAATTGACCTCGCTTATATCCGAAAATGTAAATATTCCAGTCATAGCATCTGGTGGTGCCGGGAATATTGACCATGTTTATGATGTACTGACAAAGGGCAAGGCAGATGCCGCCCTTGTCGCCTCTATAGTCCATTATGGATCCTATTCGATCAGACAAATCAAGGAACACCTGCACGCAAGGGATGTGAAGGTAAGGATCACCCCCTAGGAAACTAAATATAGAAAAGAGCATGGTGATGTCTTTTTTTGCTCCATGCCCTCAAAACAAGGCCCCGTACTGGGTCGTTTCAAAATGGTGTATATAGACGGAGTGCTTGTTAGCCATTGCTTATTCGCAAATACACCATTTTGAAACACCCACTGGTCTGAGCGATGGGAGGGCATGACAAAAAAAGACATCACCATGCTCAGCTTGAAGTTTCTCTTATGAATAACTCCAAAGGCAAGCCACGGAGTCATATGCTGACAACTAAGATGAAAGCCCTACTCGCCTTAGAAGACGGGACTGTATTTTACGGCAATACCTTTGCGGGAGAAGGGGAGATATCAGGTGAGGTCGTCTTCAATACCGGCATGACAGGCTACCAGGAGGTCCTGACAGACCCATCCTATAAAGGCCAGATCGTGACCATGACCTATCCCCTGATCGGCAATTACGGCGTAAACACTCAAGATATTGAATCAGGCGGGATTCGGGTTGAGGCATTTGTGGTGAAGGAATATCAGCCTATACCGAGCAACTGGCGCTCTCAAAAGACTTTGGCCGATTATCTCAATGAGGAGGGAAAGGTCGGGATCGAGGGCATAGACACAAGGGCATTAATAAGACACATCAGGCTGGCAGGGGCAATGAAGGGAGTTATCTCTACCGAAGATCTTGACACTGACTCTTTGACCGGAAAGGCGAGGACCTCTCAGGGCCTTGTTGGCCGAGATCTCGTTAAGGAGGTCACCTGTCGCAGGCCCTACCAGTGGCCACAAGAGCAAGGGGCTCGCTATGAAGTCGTTGCGCTCGATTGCGGAATGAAATTCAACATAGCTCGAAGTCTGGCCCTAAGGGGATGCAATGTGACTGTAGTGCCAGCCAATACGACTGCCGATGAGATCAGGGCCATGAAGCCTGACGGAATTCTCCTCTCTAACGGCCCGGGAGACCCCGAACCAATCACCTATGCTGTTCATATCATCCAAAATCTCATAGGGAAGTATCCCATCTTCGGTATCTGCCTGGGCCATCAGCTTGTAGGCCTCGCCTTTGGCGGAAGGACCTTTAAGCTGAAGTTCGGCCATAGGGGAGCGAACCATCCTGTTAAGAACCTCTTGACGGGCAGAGTAGAGATTACAACACAGAACCACGGTTTTTGTGTGGATATGGAATCAATCAAGGATCCAGAGATCGAGATCACACACATCAACCTGAATGATCAGACCCTTGAGGGTATGAGGCACAAGAGCCTGCCCATTTTCTCAGTACAGTACCATCCCGAGGCCTCACCCGGTCCCCACGATTCAAGCTATCTGTTTGATGAGTTCATAAAGATGATGAAAGAGGGGGAGTAGACCGGTATGTCGTTTCAGTAAAAGACTTACACAAAACCGATAACAATATTATTCAATATACAATTTTGATAAATCCGAATATCGAATGACCAAAATTCAAGACACAGTTTAGAAAATTAGAATTTCGGATTTTGAATTTGTTTCGAATTTGGTACTTCGGATTTCGGATTTGAAAAAGCAAGAACGTGATCACACGGCTATGCTTATTTTGAATATTCTAATGAATCTATCTACCAACGACCAGCATGCCAAGAAGGGATGACATATCAAAGGTCATGATCATCGGTTCCGGGCCCATCATCATAAGCCAGGCCTGCGAATTTGACTACTCGGGCACGCAGGCATGCAAGGCCCTCAAGGAGGAAGGCTTTGAGATCGTGCTCGTGAACAGCAACCCGGCCACCATCATGACCGATCCAGACATGTCAGATCATACCTATATTGAGCCCATTACACCTGAGATGGTAGCCATGATTATCGAAAAGGAAAGGCCGCAGGCGCTCCTGCCCACCCTTGGCGGGCAGACCGCACTGAATAACGCCGTCCAGGTGGCAGAAATGGGTATCCTGGATAAATTCGATGTGGAGATGATTGGGGCCTCAGCGGAAGTGATTAAGAAGGCCGAAGACCGTGATCTGTTTCGGGCTGCTATGAACCGCATTGGGCTGAGGGTGCCGAAAAGCGGCATTGCCCATGACATGGAAAGCGCTAAGGCCATTGCCGATCAGATAGGTTATCCGATTATCGTGAGGCCTAGCTTCACGCTTGGGGGAACCGGAGGAGGAGTAGCCTTTAACCGGGAATACCTTGAGAAATTGGCTGCCTGGGGACTTGATGCCAGCCTGATAAATGAGATTATGCTGGAGGAGTCGGTTATTGGTTGGAAGGAGTTCGAACTTGAGGTAATGCGGGATAAAAACGATAACGTAGTCATCATCTGCTCCATCGAGAATCTTGACCCCATGGGCATCCATACCGGAGATAGCATTACCGTGGCCCCTGCTCAAACATTGAGTGACCTTGAATACCAGAGGATGCGGGATGCTGCCATTGCGGTGATCAGGGAAATCGGCGTGGAAACAGGTGGCTCCAACATCCAGTTTGCCATTAACCCGGAAAATGGGGAAATGGTGGTCATAGAGATGAACCCAAGGGTTTCGAGGAGCTCGGCCCTTGCGTCCAAGGCTACCGGCTTTCCGATTGCAAAGATCGCAGCAAAGCTCGCTGTGGGCTATACCCTAGATGAACTCCCAAATGACATTACCAAAGAAACCTTGGCCTCCTTTGAGCCGACCATCGATTACTGCGTGGTCAAGATCCCACGGTGGACGTTTGAGAAATTTCCAGATACTGACGATTATTTGACGACAAGCATGAAATCCGTGGGAGAGGTCATGGCCATTGGCAGAACATTCAAGGAGGCTCTCCAGAAGGGGCTGAGGTCTCTTGAGATCGGGTGTTTTGGTCTCGGGGCAGATGCCAAGGCCCTCGTGGAAAAGAGCAGAACCCCCCCTTCATCGGAGGAGATCAGGGAGAAGCTCGCTAACCCGAATTCCGAGCGCCTCTTTCATATCCGGCATGCCATAAGGGCCGGGATGAATACAGATGATATTTGTAGTCTTACCAAGATCGACCCCTGGTTCCTGTACCAGATAGAACAAATTGTGAAGCTTGAGGAGGAGATCGTAACAACTGGTCCGTCTTTGTCCCCAGAACTTATCAGAAAGAGCAAAACCTTTGGCTTCTCCGATGTTCAACTGGCCCACCTCCTTGAAACAAATGAGGATGGGGTCCGGGATCACCGAAACAAAGCCGGTCTTCAACCAGTTTATAAATTAGTTGACACCTGTGCAGCCGAGTTCGAGGCCCGGACACCCTACTATTATTCCACGTATGAACACGAGAACGAGGCGAGGGTCTCCAATAGAAAAAAAGTTATGATCCTGGGCGGGGGGCCGAACAGGATCGGTCAGGGGATTGAGTTTGACTATTGCTGTGTGCAGGCATCCTTTGCCCTGAGGGAAGAGGGTATTGAAAGTATTATGGTCAACAGTAACCCCGAAACTGTCAGCACCGACTATGACACCTCTGACAAGCTCTATTTTGAACCCCTTACAAGAGAGGATGTATTAAACATTGTTGAGGCCGAAAGGCCCATGGGGCTTATTTTGCAGTTTGGAGGACAAACCCCCCTCAATCTCTCCTCTTCCCTGGCTGAGGCCGGAGTGCCAATACTCGGCACCCCACCAGAAAGCATAGCCCTGGCAGAAAATCGAGAGCTTTTCAAGGCCTTCCTCAAGAAGCTGGGCCTGACACAACCCGACAATGGTACGGCCACGAGCGTAATGGAGGGTGCAAAAGTAGCGGAGGTTATTGGCTACCCCGTGATGGTGAGGCCCTCGTATGTCCTTGGCGGGCGAGCCATGGTGATTGTCTATGATCGGGCATCTTTGGAGGAATTTACCCGAAGGGCCTTGCTTGCCTCCCCCGACCACCCCATACTCATCGACAAATTCCTTGAGGACGCTGTTGAGATCGACGTGGACGCTATCTCCGACGGAGAAGAGACTGTTATCGGTGGAATCATGGAGCATATTGAAGAGGCAGGCATCCATTCAGGGGATAGCGCATGCGTACTTCCGCCTCAGGGCCTGATGCCTTCTATTTTTGAACAGA
>JABXJZ010000481.1 GCA_013375335.1 Desulfobacterales bacterium | reverse complement strand
ACAAGATATATCCCGCTTACACCACTGAGAAAGTTAGTACCAGACCTGTCTTAATCACAAGATTTAGGGGACGTCTTTGACTAAGTACACTGGTTCATAAATTCGGTAACGTATTTTCTATGTTATGCAGCGAGCCGGTATGAGTCGCCCCATGGTGTTTTTATCTTACACATTAGACGATTAAGATCTTTACGAGTAAATTTCCACTCGAAAGGCTTTCCAATCTCCTCATAATAGTGCTGGAATCCTAAGATACGCTCCTTAAGAGCCTGGCGAGAAGGAAAATCATTAGGCGTAAGAGCCTTTCGTTGAAGAACTGAAAAATAGATCTCGATCTGGTTTATCCAGCTAGCATGGACAGGGCCATGGATAAGCGCGAGATTTAAATATTTGCCTTGCAAACGTTCAACAGATTTTGAACCACGATGAGCGGAGCCGTTATCGACAATCAAGAACACTCTTCTTGCTTCTTTGTAGGGGTCCTGTGTCATAACTTGGTCCACAAGGCGATCAAAGGGGGCGATGCCACTTTTGTGCTCGCAGCGACCAAAAAGCTTAACCCGGTGTACATCGAGTGCAGCGATATAAGCCCATGCCCCACATCGTCTATACTCGTGTTCTACCTTCATGGGCGAGCCGGGTTGAGTCGGATAGGTTGCATGCCGCCGAGCCCGAGCTTGGATACTGGTCTTCTCATCGGCACACAGAACAAATTCATCGTCTTTGAGTTGTTTCCCGTTCCAAACCCTCTGATAGAGGTCAAGGATTCGCCCGGCTTTTTTGGCAAACTGAGGATCTCTGGGGAAAACCCAGGAACGATGTTGCCAAGGTTTAATAGCATCCTCATTCAGCCATCGCCACACCGTACTATCGCTGATCGTAGCCATAAGACCGGATTGGCGAGCGTATCTTGCAATAGCTGTAGCGCTCCAACGGGAAAGGGGCACCTGATGCGTTGCAGGCAGCTCACATGCGATAGCTTTAATCTGAACGACGAGATCTGGGGGGAAAAGACCGGGGGCGACCCGGCCGAGGATGTTCCTCAAGGCCTTGAAGACGCTGCTGAAAGAAACGTTTTCGCCACATGCTGACAATTTCCCTTCGTGTATCCAATTTGGCTGCAATTTCGTCATTGCCTAGATCCTGGGCAGCGAGGAGAATCATCTTGGCTCGAATCACTTTAAAATATGGTAACGTATATTTCACTGCACGATTTAATAATTCATGTTCCTCATCCGGAGTTAGAATTATATTGTATGGGCTTTTTCGTGGCATGGGCAACCTCCTAGGTTACTACCATGCCATAAAATATAATATTTATCAAGCCAATAATACGTTAGTGTAATTATGAAAAGGACTACTTAGTTACTGGAAAAAGGATCTTCTGGCGAGAAAATTGCGGTGGAGACATACA
>JABXJZ010000480.1 GCA_013375335.1 Desulfobacterales bacterium | reverse complement strand
GGATATGGGTAAGGAGGATGTAGTCTATCCCCTTGATCCCCATGTCCCTCAGTGCGTTCAGCAGAGTGGCAATAGTCGCGGAAGGGCCAGGATCAATTACTATAGCCCGATCTCCACGCTTAATTATCCAGCTGCTGACAAAGTGGTGGAACCCCGGGCGGGGTAAATCGAGATCCACAAGAAATATATTCTCAAGAATCCTCTGTATGGCCATGTCCGAACTTTGGGCCTTTGGCCCAATTGGAGTATCGGCATATTGGAGCAATGGAGCGATGGGTTCAAAGGAGAAAAAAATACTTGTCTCCGCTCTTAATCCCCACTACTCCAGTACTCCGGCACTCCATGGTTCCGTATGAACTTCATAAATCGACTGCCGCAAAAAACTATGATCTGCCGGCGCTCCTGGAATTTCCGAGACCCCTAATCAAGAAGGCATGCCAAATGTGGCCGCCTCGCCCAGTTCCTCCTCGATTCTCAACAGCCTGTTATACTTACATATCCTCTCGGATCGGCTGAGGGATCCGGTTTTTATCTGTCCGCTGCCAGCAGCCACGCTCAGATCAGCGATAAAACTGTCCTCTGTCTCTCCGGATCGATGGGATATGATTGTCCTCCAGCCTGCCCTGTGGGCTATCTCGATGGCCTGGAGTGTCTCTGTGAGGGTTCCTACCTGGTTTGGCTTTATCAAGACGGCGTTGGCAGATCCCCGCTCTATACCCCTGGCGATTCGATCAGGACTGGTGACAAAGAGGTCATCGCCCACAATCTGAATCCAATCTCCCAGTCTCTGAGTCAAGGTCTTCCAGCTGTCCCAGTCATTCTCATCGAGACCATCCTCAACGGAGAAGATAGGGTACTTCTTAACCCACTCAGCGTAAAAATCTATCATCATCCCCGAATCCCTCTCCGATTGGTCGGACATGCTGAACACATATCTACCATCCCTGTAGAAAGAGGAGGCGGCTGCATCAATGGCCAGGACCACATCCTCACCTGGCCTATAGCCGGCCTTCTCGATCCCCTGTAAAATCATCTCTATCCCCTGCCCGTTTGATTGCAGATTTGGTGCGAAGCCACCCTCATCACCCACACCTGTTGATAGTCCTTTATCCCTGAGGACCTTGGCGAGGGAATGGAAGATCTCTGAGCCAACTCTCAGGGCCTCCTTGAAGTTCTCTCCCCCCTTGGGCACAATCATGAATTCCTGGAGGTCCAGATTGTTGGCAGCGTGCTTGCCTCCGTTGAGGATATTCATCATGGGCATGGGGAGCCTGCATGCCCTTGTCCCGCCTATGTATCGATAGAGGGGGATGCCCAAGGAGTCGGCAGCGGCCCTCGCCAAGGCAAGAGATATACCTAATATCGCGTTTGCCCCCAATTTCCCCTTGTTCGGTGTGCCATCCAACTCGATCATTGTCT
>JABXJZ010000479.1 GCA_013375335.1 Desulfobacterales bacterium | reverse complement strand
TCAACTTCTCCCGAAGCTGAATAAGCGGGGATTTGAATATTTGGCCATAGAATTCGAGAAGACCCCGCGTAAAGACTCACTACATGAAATCGTCCATGACTATGCTCATGGAACGTTGACCAAAGGGGATATGGATATTGCGTGGATTAGCAAGGAAAAAAGGTATTGTGCGGGAACGTTCGATCTCATCGACACCGCGAAAAAGTCGGGTATGAAGATCGTATTCTATGATGCTGATGGAGGTGCATATAGCTCCTGGGGTGAGCGTGACAAGATCTCCTTTAATAACCTCAAGGAATTAATATTTGAAAGGGACCCAAATGCAAAAGTAGTAATAGTCTGTGGGGCATCACACATAAATGAGAAACCCTATGAGGATATGTCCGGGGACTTGCGGAAGGGATCTCAAGAAAAGATAAGATATCTGGCATGTTATATAGATAAAGGTTCCAATGGTAACAACTTTACCGTATCCCTTCTCGGGGGGTCTGTTTCAAGGATTATTGCCCCCCACTGTGATATGGTACTAGATCTTACCGACAGCACGTACTATTATAATTCCCAGTCAGAATGATAAATGCCCACAAAACGCCCTATTTTCCAGGGATAGAGAGGGAAGGCACTGATGTTTTTCCTTATCGGAGGCGTCCAACCTAAGACCATCCTTGTTGATAAACAAGCCAGGTCCTGCCCTGCCTGTGGCCATTTTGAGGTCTTCCTAAAAAGGGCGGATCACTATGTCAGCCTATTTTTTGTACCGCTGTTTCCCGTTAAAAAGGGGGCGCCATTTCTATTCTGTGAAAACTGCAGAACCGTCTTTGATGAACGTGGCTATAAGATGGGCGTTGAGCAAACAGTAAGCGAAAGAAGGTGCGCTCACTGTGGAAGACCCGTGAATCCGGATTTTGCCTTCTGCCCTTATTGCGGAAAGGCTATCTGAGAAATCAAGCCTCAGGATTTCCTGACAGTCAGTCCTTTGAGGTACTCCTCCCACTCAATGGGTAAGAGATACTTCTTTTTATTGTTGCAATCCTTGCAGGCAGGCACAAGGTTACCCTTCGTACTTTTTCCTCCTCTAATAAGCGGGACAATATGATCCATGGTCAATTCCCTCGGATCAACATGGCGGCCGCAGTAATAACACATCCCTTTAGACACCTTTTTCTGCCACCACGATGATTGTCTGAATCTCCTGGCCTGTTGCTTCTGGCGATCTATTTCCCTCTTATCTGTTTCAGTATCAAAAGAAATTGGTTGCTCTCGTTTCACTTTCAAATTCCCAGCAAGAATGCATCTTGTTTCTATACCATATCCGAACCTCTTTCGCCAAACTTCCCGCCGTGTTTCGAGGGTAACGTCAAAGTTCAGGGTATGGGTATCTTTTTTTGTTATGCCCTATAACATGGGCCTGTACTGGGTCG
>JABXJZ010000478.1 GCA_013375335.1 Desulfobacterales bacterium | reverse complement strand
AAAGAAAGAAGATTTTTTATAAGATGAAAGACATTTCAGATCCTCTCATTCATATCGTAATGAGTCTATTGGATTGGCCAGAGCTGTCTTCAAAGCTTGATAACTCACGGTGCCCATAGCAATCGCGAATGCAATCATGGCAGATAGAATAAAAACACCAATGCTTATATCGATTCTGTATGCGAACTCGTTAAGCCACCGTCGCATTATCCAGTAAGCAACGGGCCATGCCACAATATTGGCAACGAGTACCCATTTAATAAATTCCTTGCTAAGAAGTAGGATAATCCCGGAGACCGAAGCGCCAAGCACTTTACGAATGCCGATCTCCTTGGTCCTCTGTTCGGCCGTATACGCGGCAAGACCGAAGAGACCCAGACAGGAGATAAAGATTGCAAACGCCCCGAATATCTGGAAAAGTTGCCCTAGCTGTTTTTCCGTTCGGTATTGCTCTTCGAAGGCTGCATTGAGGAACTGAAAATAGAACGGGTACTCGGGTGAAAAACGTTCAAAGGTTCGCTTTATTCTGCCCATCGCGCCTTGTGTATCCTTAGGATTGATCCTGACGAACACATACTGATGAAACGGCCTGTAGATGCGGAATATAAACGGCCGTATGGCATTATGCATCGACTCGCTATGAAAATCCTTGACGACGCCAATCACACGTACATAACGAGCAGGTTCTGGAAATTCAGGATGACTAAAATAGATCTGCTTATTCAGAGGAGATTCTGTGCCGATAATCTTCTTCAATGATTCGTTGATAACACACGCCTCTGTAGCATCAGAGGCAATCGTTCTTGAAAAAGGCCTTCCTTCGACAAGTTTCATGTTGAATGTCTTGAAGAAATCATAGTCAACAACTGTGTATTTCACTACAAATTGAGCGTCATCCTGCCGTCCTTCCCAGTCGATAGAGACACCTTGGCCGACATTCATCGGGCGCTGGGCAGCTGCTGTAACCTGGATAATACCCAGCTCCTCCTCCAATTCATTCTTAAACGCATCAAATCGGTTGTTCAAATCTGGATTGTTCCACACCGTGACAACGTGATGGCGATTGAGCCCCAAATCTCTCTCTCGGATGAATCTGAGTTGCTTCGCTACGATCAAAGTCGCGATTATAAGGCCGATGGAGACGGAAAACTGGAAGACGACGAGGATTCTGCGGAATTGAAATGGACCCGTAGCAAAACCGGCCTTACCCTTCAACACCTTCTCCGGCTGGTAAGCCGATAGATGAAATGCAGGATAGCAACCTGCAAATATACCTGTCAACGGCACGATGATGAAAATTAAGAAAATCAAATAATTCCCAGCACCGTCAGTAAGACTCAGCTGCTTACCCGTAAATAAATTGAAAGCGGGCAATACCGTATGGACTAAGAGCATAGCCAGTCCAAGGGCCAAATAGCTCA
>JABXJZ010000477.1 GCA_013375335.1 Desulfobacterales bacterium | reverse complement strand
TTAGGTCATTTAAGTATAGTCTTCATTGTAGCATCGATGCTGCTGACGGTTGGTTGGATCATACCAAAACAGGTACAGGCGGCATCGGGGAAAGCCCCGGATAAAATCCTTTTTGGTAATCCGATCGCTCTGTCAGGAATGGATGCCGCTGGTGCAATGATGACACAGATACGCGCATATGATCTGTGGGTTGAAGATGTCAATGCCCAGGGCGGTATATATGTAAAGGAGTATGGCAAAAAAATACCCGTAGAGATAATCAGATATGATGATAAGAGCGATGTGGGAACAGCCGTGAAACTGACTGAAAAATTGCTTTTACAAGACAAGGTTCACTTTATCCTTCCCCCCTGGGGCACTGCTTCGCACTTTGCCATCGCCCCGGTAATCACCAAGTATAAGTCCCCGGTGGTGGCGATTACCGTTTCTTCCGAAAAGATCAGAGAAATGGCGCCGAAGGTACCTTATATGTTTATCGTGTTGAACCAGCCCAGGGAGCAGGGGCAAGCCCTTGTAGATCTTTGTGTAGAGTTAGGGGTTAAGTCGGCAGCGGTGATCCATCATACGGACCTCCACGGCATAGAGTGTGCCGGCGCTGTGCTGCCCCAACTCGTCGTATCCGGTGTCGATGTGGCCCTATACAAGAGCTATCCGATTGGTGCCAAGGACCTGTCCCCGCTACTGAAAAAGGTTAAGGCCGCCAACGTCGATGCGTTACTTGCCTTCTCATACCCCCCCGGGACCTTCCTGATTACAGGGCAGGCCAAGGCGATCGGTTTAAATCCCAAGCTCTTTTACTTGACCGTGGGAGTGGCTTTCCCCTCCTATAGAGATACCTTTAGTGCCAAGACAGTGGAGGGTATAATGGGTGCCGGTGTCTGGAACCCGAAAGTCTCTCCTGAAGCGAAAGAATGGTTTGACAGGTATGTTAAGCGATGGGGTGAAGAACCTGACCGCTGGGGGACTGCAGGTGGTTACGCCACGGTTCAAATTATGCAGAAGGCCATTGAGATTGCAGGGACCCTTGACCCGGTAAAGGTAAGGAATGTGATAGCCAGCGAGAAGTTTGATACCGTCCTTAGCCCGGTGGAATTTAAAGACCAGTTTAATCCAAACTATCCGGGCGAGGTTGGCCAGTGGCAAAACGGGGAGTTTGAAGTTGTAGATAAAGCGAAGCGTACAGCGAAACCTATCTACCCCAAGCCTGCATGGGAGTAAGTGGGCATTCTTGACATACTAAGGGGAGCATTTAATAGTTTGCATCAGGAGGGTATAATTTTCACCCCCACCCTTCCCTCCCCCTCGAGGGGAAGGGTTAGGGTGGGGGTATCACCTTGTTGATTTAACTTGGTGCAACGCAAACAATATTATGCTCCCTTTAGTAATAACGCTCCAATGTAGAATTCCCCTTTGAAGCGTGTGTTA
>JABXJZ010000144.1 GCA_013375335.1 Desulfobacterales bacterium | reverse complement strand
GAGAGGGCTGCCTGCTTCGTGGCCGTGGTCGGGGTGCTTGGGGATCAGGTCTCGACGAGGCTCGGGCTGATGATGGCCGGGGTCTCCGAGTCGAACCCCTTTGCCTCCTGGTTGATGGTGAGGGGGCTCTGGCTGCCCTTCGATCTGGCCCTGCTCTCTTTCACGGTCTTGGCGTCCGTCGTTTCTGCGAGGGCGGTCGGGCCGAGGGAGAGGTGGCTGTTTCTTCTCGCCCCGGTGGTTTTTGGGGTCGTTCGTCTGGTAGCCGCGGTCTGGAACTTTCTGTTGTTCGCGCTTTGATGTGCGCGCGGGTGGTCTGCGCGTCAGCTGGTTGTCATAAGGGTTTCAGGTTTTTTTGGGGTTCCGTGTGAATCCGGTGATCTGGGGGTTTGGTGGTTCACTGTTTTGGGTTTCCGCGGTTTTTTGTGCTGAATTCGTTGCTTGGGAGCACGTTTTTGGCGGGGATCGCATCCGTACGGCGTCTTTTTCACGCTCCTTCCGTTGGGAAGGGGGTTTTTTCACCGTTTGCCGTTAGACTCTACACTCGTGTGTGGAGGCTTTTTTTTTGAGCGGGTTTGATGTGGCGCCGTTTTTGTTGGTTGGTTTATGATTCGTCCCGTTTTGCATCGTATTGTGTGTTAGGTAGGGTGTAATGGCGAATAGAGGTCTTCGATGACCTGAGGCCCTGGTGGCCCGTTCAGCCGGATGCCGCCTAGAACAGGAGATGAGTTGCCGCGCGCTTTAGTAACTGTAACCCCCGCGAAGCCGTTATTTATTTGTATAGTGAGATTTTTAGGTACGGTATGAATGTAGAAGATAAAATAGGACGAATTGAAAGTGGCCTAATTCCTGCTATTATCATCAAAGGTCATCCAAAAAAGGCGTACAATATTTTTGAACGAATGGTTCATTACAAAGTACCAGGAGTCAGCATAGCAGTTATTAATAATGGAGAAATAGAGTGGGCGAAAAGCTACGGAGTTAAGGAGAAAGGAAGCAACGAAGAAATAACTCCAGAAACTCTCTTTCAGGCGGCTTCACTCAGCAAACCGGTTGTAGCGATGGCTGCCCTTCATCTGGTTGAGAAAGGCAAGCTCGACCTAGAATCAGAAGTCAACAGTCGGCTTAAGTCATGGAAGATTCCAGAGAATGAATTCACTAGAAATAAGAAGGTAAATCTCAGGATGCTCCTCACACATACGAGTGGGCTTGTCGGCTTTGGCTACGATGGGTATGCTGTTTGGGAGGAGATCCCATCATTACTGCAGATACTTAATGGTTTAGAGCCTGCTAATTCACCTCCGGTAAGAATAGATATTGAGCCGGAGACACGCTGGCGTTATTCGAACGGAGGTTACCTCGTAACTCAATTACTGATGATGGAGGTAACTGGGATGGAGTTCCCAGAGCTCATGCATGAGATCGTCTTTAAGCCTTTAGGCATGTATAACAGCACCTACCAGCAGCCGCTGCCATCAGAGTGGGCCTCCAGAGCTGCAGTCGGCCATCGATCTGACGGCTCGATGATAAATGGAAAGTGGCATATTTTCCCCGAACTAGCGGCAGGTGGTTTGTGGACCACTCCATCAGATCTATGCCTATTCGCGATTGAGCTCCAGAAATCATTGAGAGGCATATCTAACAAAGTCTTATCGAAGGAAATGACCCGGCGTATGCTGACACGCCATTGGATCAATTTTGGACTAGGAATCCTCCTTGGTGGGCAAGGTGAGGATCTCAGTTTCACGTTTAATGGTGGCAATCTAGGATTTCGAAGCGATTTTTTTGATTACGCAGAGAGAGCCCAGGGCGCTGTTATCATGACAAACTCAGATAGAGGCGATCTATTAATTCGTGAAATCTACCGTGGCATATCTGCTGGATACGACTGGCCTGATCATAAACCGCTGGTCAAGAAAATCACCGATGTTGATCCCAATAAATACTCAAATTATCTTGGAGTATATTATGCAAAGCAAGAGATCAGACCCGACTTTGATATTACAATAACAGCCGAGGACAAACGGCTATTCGCTTCTGTGATGGATTCTAAATTCGAGCTTCTGCCAGAATCAGAAGACGTCTTTTTCGATGTTGAATATGGTTGGAAAATTACTTTCGAGAAAGATGATGTAGGTATGGTTCAATCGATTCGCTATTTTCTTGAAGTAGGTCCTGGTGTAGCGAACAAGAAAAAATAATATTTGCATGAAGGATAACTTGATTCCTTTGCCGACTATTGAAACTTTTTCTTTGAACATAAATATGCAAAGAAAATCATCCTGTCTTTACTTTTTCTTACTGTCCAAGATATGCATGAATAATGTAGCGAAGATGGGTTACGGCCGGCACACCGACCTCACGATAAAAGGTTCTTGAGATGAATATCGTGGAATTAGAGGTTTCTTACCAGCCAGTCGAGGGTTAGCCTGATGGCCTCGCCATCCCCAGCTGCTCGGGGGTCACAGGCGTGCACGGGCCCCTGATCCGGTAATCCAGATCGACGCCCCTCAGCCTCCAGATCGCCTTAAAAATTTGATCAGTTGGTATTGGCCTCAACCGCCTCAGCGTTCACGCCTCTATCCGGCGGTCTTCCTCTCCCTGTGGTACGCCCTCCTCCTCTCGTGCACCTCGTCGACCCTCTCCCGGGTCGCCTCCTCCCCTCTCTCCCAGTAGAATTCGAAGAGATCGCGGCAATACCCCTGCACAGCCTGGTCTGCGGAGGCGAAGCCTAGATAGTCGAAGGAGCCGTCGCCGAGGGGAAACGCTACGACGGCCTCCTTCTCCGAGGCGTAGAGATAGATGTCGATCTCTTCGAGGAACCTGGCCTCGATCCTCCCGTCGAGCCAGGCCTTCAGGAAGAACTCCTCGTCGTCCTCGCCGACATAGTAGGGGCGCCCCCGTTCGAGCCTCCTTTGCGGCTCCCTCTTGAGGGGGTCAATCGACCTGATCTTCACGCCCCTCCTCAAGGCCTCCACGCCCAGGGGGAGGATGTTCAAGAGATACTGATCGTGGATCATCCAGGCGTGCTCTTCCGCGTTCTTGAAGACGGACTCCACCGCGCTGAAGGTAACCATCACATCCGAGATGAGATCACTTCCCCTCAGCTCGCCGATGCGGCACACAAACTCCGATGGTAACTTTTCAAGGGTGTGGGAGTTGAAGTAGTCCCTGTGCTCCGCGACGAAAAGCTGCCCGGGGATCAGCCTCAGAGAAAGCCTGCCGTACTGCGTGAGGCCGTAAAGCCCCTCCGGGTCCCTCTCGACGAGCTTTGCCTCGGACAGCCTGGACATGTGCCTACTGCACTCCTGGGTCGTTATCCCAAGCTCCCGCGCAATACCTGTAACATTCTTATCACCTTCTTCAAGCCTGTGCAGTATCCCGAGCCTGTCCTCGTTCGAGAGCTCGAAGTAGAGGTCGCAGAGCCGCTCCAAAACCAAGACCCGCCTATTCCCAACACCATCATACGTTATGACTTTTACGCGTCACGCGCGGCACATGATATAACATGGCTCACCAATACTGCTGGGACCGAGCAGCCAGCAAGGTTGATACGAACGCAGCTAACTCGAAGTAATTACATGGAATATTTTTTTACAACGTCCTCGTCGATTTCAATGCCAAGTCCTGGCTTATCAGGTACTGTAACATATCCCTTTTCCGGCCGAAGGGCAGGCTGGATGAAGTACGCCTCCAAGGGTACGGCGTTAATCTCCACCCACTCGCTTCTCATGTTACTGAGGCTTAGATGTGTGGTGGCAGGGATCCCCGGGCCGAAGAAGAAGGAGTGAGTCGCTATCTGGAGATTCCACACTTCAGCTAGAGCGAAGATTTTTCGGCAGGCTGATATTCCACCCGCCATTATCACGTCTGGTTGAATGATATCCACCGCACGCCTGGTTATCAGCTCCCTGAAGCCATAGTGCGTGCACTCGTTCTCCCCACCGGCGATCAGAATATCGGTTTTGTCCCTCAATCGAGCCAGCCCATCATAATCATCAACCGGCCATATTGGTTCTTCTAACCAGAGTAGGTCATATTTCTCCAACTCTCTGGCTTTCTTTATCGCCTCTTGAGAATTCCAGGCGCCATTCACGTCTAACATAATTTCTATGTCATCCCCTACTGCATCGCGTACTGCTTTCACCGACTCTATCGCATTACTCGCTCCCTGGTGAATCTTTAGGGCGGTGTATCCTTCCTCAACCCAGCGAAGAGAAATATCAGCGACCTCTTCGGGTTTGCGGTATTCCATTAGGCTAGCATAGGCCTTTATTTTATCCCGACACAGGCCCCCGATCATCTCATATACCGGGAGATCTCGCGCCTTGCCGATTATGTCCCATAGGGCAACCTCCACGGCACTCAAGGCGTAGATAGATATCCCCTTGATACCGTGACCAAAACGCACGCGATACATAATATCCCACAGCTTTTCAATCTGCATCGGGTTTTGCCCAACAAGCATAGGCTTCAGCTGCTGCTCGATATAAGCGCTGATGGCACCATGAGTGAAGGGAATGGCTTCACCGTATCCGGTTATGCCCTCGTCTGTGAACACCTCAACCAAGACATGGTAACCCCTTCGCTTAGGGTTGGCTGAAAATGGAGAAACCTCCTTCAAGGGTATGAACAGAGGTGTTACTTTGATATCTATGATCTTCATTCTTCAACTACCTCCTGTCATGCTCGTTCACGCGAGTAATAACAATTTCTTAACGTTTTCGTCATGACATTTGAAAAGGATCAGGGATCGTCAAAGGTCTTGGTCGCGCATTTATAATGATGTTCAAAAAAATTACTCCCGCGGGCTTATTTGAAAAATGTATTATTTCGCGCTTTTGAATTCTCACTTGATG
>JABXJZ010000143.1 GCA_013375335.1 Desulfobacterales bacterium | reverse complement strand
AGTCAGCAGGGCTACTGTTAGACGGACGATCGAGCTCTTGTCTAGCGAGGGGTTCTTCGAAAAGAAGAGGGGGAAGGGCACAATGGTGAAGAAGCCCAGGATTGAGGAGAAACTTCCTGCGCTGAAGAGCTTTACCGAGGAAATGGCAGGAATGAATGCGACCAAACGAGTCATGTCCGCTGAATACATCAACCCCCCTCCCAAGATCAAAGAGATCTTGGCCCTCTTTCCTGATGAACAGGTTCTCTGCTTAAAAAGACTGATGATTGTAGATGGAAGCCCCTTAGGGATTCTCCATTCATATATACCTGCTCGATACAAACTCAGCCTTGAAGAGGATTATTCCAAATCGCTTTATAAGATCTTTGAAAATCACGGTATCCTTCTCAAGGAGGCGGACCAGAGCATTGAAGCTTCAATGTCAATCAAGGAACAGATTCTGCTCCTCGGGTTGAACACCTCCTTCCCTACGCTGGTGATCAAACGGATCGCCTATTCAATTGATGGCGATCCGGTCGAATATGTCAAAGGCGTCTACCATGGAGACCGATATCGATACAATTTGAAACTCAGCAGGAATCGATAAATATAAGCAGGTGGAATGAAACCATGTTTCGAGGTGGATACACGGGAAGGATATTGAGAATAGACCTTGACCGTTCTCGGTCTTATGAGATGGACTATTCGGATGATCTGAGAAAACAGTATCTTGGAGGACGCGGCGTTGCAGCCTATCTCTACTATCAACACATGCCTTCCTCATTTGACCCTTTGAACCCTTCCAATACGATTTTTTTTATGACAGGCCCTCTGACCGGAATGCCGGTTCTGGCGAGCACCAAGATGCAATTAGCAACCCGCTCTCCAGATACTGGACATTACCTCTGTTCTAATGCCAGCGGAGATTTTGGTCCCCATTTAAAGTTTGCGGGCTATGATGGGGTTATCCTTGAAGGTAAAGCATCCTCACCCACCTCCATCCTGATCAGTGACAACGGCGTCGAATTTCAAGATGCCTCAGATCTTTGGGGTACAAAAACAAGGGAGGTTGAGAAATACTTTAAAGAGGGGCTGCGCGGGAAAAAAAGTGGCGTGATGTCCATTGGGCCCGCTGCCGAGCGGGGTGTCCGGGTTGCCTGCATTCAGGTCGATGGAAGGAGCTTTGGCCGTGGAGGGGCAGGTGCAGTGATGGCCTCGAAGAATGTCAAGGCTCTAGTGGCCTGTGGAACGGGAAAGGTTGACATTGCGAACGCTGAAGCCCTCAAAGACATCGTAAACGAGGCGCGCAAAAGCGTGCGTGAATCCAAGCATCTTCACACCACCCACGGCACAGCTCAGTACACTGAAGTCATTAATGAGTTGGGGTGCTATCCAACACGAAACTTTCAAACCGCTGTCTTCCAAGGGATTGAAACAATCAGCTCTGTGTACATGAAGGAAAACTATTTTGTACGGAACACAGCCTGCTATCGGTGTCCTGTCGGCTGTGGCAAGGTTTGTGAGGTCAAGGAAGGACCCTTCAAAGGAGCTCAGAGTGACCCCGAATACGAAACCATCGGGGCCTTCGGAGGTCAATGCGGGGTTAGTGATTTCGGTGCCATTATTGCGGCTAATCAGATCTGCGACGAGCAAGGTATCGATACCATGACAACAGGAACCTTGATTGCCTTTGCCATGGAGTGTTTTGAAAGAGGATTGATTTCCAAGAAGGAGACGGATGGTCTTGATCTCCGGTTTGGCAATGGGGAAGCCATGGTAGAGATGGTTCATCGACTCGCGACACGGGATGGGTTGGGCGATCTTCTGGCTGGAGGATTTTCTCAGATCAAAAAAAAGCGGCCTGAATTGGAATACTACATGATGCATGTAAAGGGACTGGCTTTTGCTCACTATGAACCAAGAGCGTTTTACGGAATGGGTCTAGCATACGGGACATCGAGCCGTGGGGCTTGTCACAACGTGGGCGGTTGGACCATTCGCGATGAGCTCTTGACCAAAACGCATGACCGCTTCGCGACGAAGGGAAAGGGGCGCCTGGTTCAGACTCTCCAGGACAATCGTGCATATGTGGACTCTCTTGGCATCTGCACGGTCGTCCGAGGTGCCCTGGGATTTACTGATACACCCACGGGGAAGGTGCTGGAATACGTGACTGGATATGATTTCAACCCCGAATTAATGACCATCGGGAACAGGATCTGTACCTTGGAGCGGCTGATTCTCAATCGGGAAGGGATTACGAGAAAGGACGACCTGCTCCCCAGACGGATCATGGAGGAACCATTGCCCGAAGGCATGGCCAAAGGGAAGGTCATTAGCCCGGAGATGTACGAAGAGATGCTGGATGAGTATTACCAGGTTCGGGGTTGGGATGAGAATGGGGTACCAAGGAAGGAGACGCTCTCAGCTCTTGGCCTGCAAGATGAAGATATTTTCGCACCGACCTCCTCATCGATAATTTAGCAACTATCTCGGTCGTTGGTTTGGAAAACAGGCATTGATTGACGAAGAAGGCTTTTACTGGGCTCTTAAGGAGGGGTCATCTCTGGAGCCTCCATGGAAACCCGAAAAAAGGCGGTAGAAGGAGATCAGAAGTAAATGGAGAAAGTGCGACTCTGTTTGGCGGGGGTGGGCCGGGCTGGAATGGTCCATGCAAAGAATGTCGTCTATCGTCTGGAGAATGCGGAATTGGTTGCCCTCGTAGATACTAACCAAGAAGCACTGGAAAAGAGCGGAGGGGAACTCGGTATCAAAAACCTCTATATAGATTACAAAGAGGCCTTAAACAGGGATGATGCAGACGCAGTGATCATTGTCACACCCACCTTCACACACGCAGAGATCGCCTGCTATGCAGCTCAGAATAAAAAACATATCATGCTAGAGAAGCCAATGGCCCTGACCCCGGATGAATGTGACCGCATCAACAATGCAGCGAAGAAGAATGCCGTCAAGCTCCAGATAGGTTTTATGCGCCGGTTTGATGTGGCCTTCACCAAAGCGAAAGAGATCATCGATTCCGGTGAGATGGGTCGTGTCATGATCATAAAGTCCACCGGGAGGGGACCTGGGCTTCCTCCTGCTTGGGCCTATGACTTGTCTCGAAGTAACGGAATGCTGGCCGAAGTGAATAGCCACGATTTTGATTCTATACGATGGCTGGGGGGCAGCGATTACGAAAAGGTCTATGCCCAGGCAGAGAACTTCAAATGCGAGGACTTGAGACAGGATTATCCCAGCTTCTATGACAATGCCGTGGTAAACGTTCGCCTCAAGAACGGTACCTTGGGCTCCATCGATGGAACATGCCCAGCGGGTTACGGCTATGACGCCCGGGTGGAAATCCTGTGTGAGAAGGGTCTGATTCAAATTGGTGACGTAAAGGAGCCAGGTTTCAGCCAGGTCAGGGCCGACGGAACGACGGTTGGCTCGGCCTTCAAAAGCTGGCGAGATCGGTTCAAAGACGCATACCTAGCGGAAATGGAGCATTTTGTGACGGCCATCCTCAATGACAACGAGCCTTGTGTTACCGGCGGGGATGGGAAAAAGGCCGTCGAGGCCGTTATTGCAGCCAACAAGTCGATCCAAACAGGCATTCCCATCGAACTAGGTTAAGACAGGAAGAATCTATGTTGGCTGCCACATACACCCAAGACGAAGAACTCCGCTTAGAAGAGGTAGCTATCCCCAACATTAGTGATGACGAGATGCTGTTGAGGGTGATGTCTGCGAGCATCTGCGGTACGGATTTGAGAATAATCCGGCACGGGCATCATAAGCTCCAACATGGTCAGAAGATCGTCTTAGGTCATGAATTCTCTGGAACCATTGAGACAATAGGAAGCCGCGTCCAAAACTATCATGTTGGGCAGAGGGTGGCAGTTGCCCCCAATGTAGGCTGTGGCCTTTGCAGCCAATGCATTGAGGGCAAGGCCAATATGTGCCCAAACTATGAAGCCTTTGGAATCTCCTTCGACGGGGGCCACGCGGAATTCGTGAAGATCCCAGCATCCGTAATTTCTCAGGGAAACGTCATGCCGTTGCCCGATGAAGTCTCCTTTGAAGAGGCTTCCTTGAACGAGCCCCTTGCGTGCGTGATTAATAGCACCTTTGCGTGCCGGATCGTGTTGGGTGACACTATCGTGATCTTCGGCGCAGGCCCAATGGGGCTTCTCCACTTGATGCTGGCCAAACTCAGCGGTGCTGGGGTCGTGATCGTTTGTGATATAATGGATGAGAAGCTCCAAAGGGCCCAGGAGCTCGGAGCAGATCATATCATCAACCCCCAGAGATCTGACCCAAAAACGGCGATCCTGGCTCTCACGCAGGCACAGGGCGCTGATGTGGTTGTTACGGCCTGCCCAGTGCATTCGGTTCAGGAACAAGCCATTGAAGTGGCCGCCCCCTTTGGGCGGATTTGTTTTTTTGGGGGTCTCCCCCACAAAGACCCCAAGATCACCATAAATTCAAATTTGATTCACTATCGAAATTTAATCGTCACCGGGGTCACGGGAGGTTCCAATGCCGACTACAAAAGAGGGCTGAAACTATTAGTAGGGAAAAAAATCAATCTGATGGCCGTGGTATCAGCGACCTACCGCCTGTCACAGGCTGCTGAAGCCTTCGAGACCGCCCTGACAGGAAGAGCACTGAGGATCATTCTAAAGCCTCATGGATGATGATAGAGCGGGAGCATTACCGGTTTTTTAATATAGTAGCCAATAGCTTAAGGGTATGGGTGTCTTTTTTTTGATTATGCCCTCAAATAGCTCAGATTAGTGGGCGTTTCAAAATGGTTTATATAGACGGAGCTTATGATTCTAAGGTTTAGGGGGAAATAAACCATTTTGAAACGA
>JABXJZ010000476.1 GCA_013375335.1 Desulfobacterales bacterium | reverse complement strand
AGAGACGCCACCTTTACCCCTGAGAACAGTAAAGGCCAGGTTGTTAACCGCACCACTCATATAGCCCACGTCGGAAGCGCTGCACTCGACAATGAGGAGTGCTGGGCCCTCCAGGCCATGATGAGGGCTTTGGGCCTCGTATACATCGAACATCAGGCCCGTATCTGACACAGCGCAACGGTTGCGGCTCTGGCAGAGTCGTTCGGACGTGGCGCAATGACCAATCACTGGATCGATATCCGGAACAGTGATTGCATTCTCATCATGGGCTCCAACGCGGCAGAGAATCACCCCGTCTCCTTCAAGTGGGTGACCGAGGCCATGAAGCGGGGGGGCACGTTGATTAGCGTAGATCCCCGATTCACACGGACTTCATCGAAGGCTGATTTCTATACATCCTTGAGATCAGGGACCGATATAGCTTTCCTCGGCGGGATGATCAAATACATCATTGAAAACAATAAATATTTCAAGGAATATGTGGCAGAATACACCAATGCCCCATTTATTCTGAGCGATAAGTATGACTTCAGCGATGGCCTGTTCTCAGGATACGATAAAAATACCCGGAAGTATGACAAGAGCATGTGGGCCTTTGAGAAAGATGATAGAGGGATTCCAAGAAAGGATCGGTCCCTCCAAGATCCCAGGTGTGTTTTCCAGCAGTTAAGAAAGCATTGCAGCCGCTATGACCTGGACACGGTATCAGCCATTACCGGTACACCAAAAGAGGATCTCTCGAAGGTCTATGAGATGTATTCGGCCACCGCGCAAAAGGGAAAGGCCGGTACCATCATGTACGCCATGGGCTGGACCCAGCATACCGTGGGTACCCAGAACATCCGGACCATGGCCATGATCCAGTTGTTGTTGGGTAATATGGGTGTTGCCGGCGGCGGTGTGAATGCCCTGAGAGGAGAATCCAATGTGCAGGGCTCAACCGATCACTGCCTTCTCTACCATATCTGGCCCGGCTATCTGAAGACGCCCAAGGCTTCCGAAGCGACTCTGGCCACCTACAATGCCAAGTATACCCCTAAGACCAGTGACCCCTTGAGTGCCAACTGGTGGGGGAATTATCCTAAGTACTCGGTGAGCCTGCTCAAGTCCTTTTTCGGGAACGGGGCAACCCCGTCAAATGACTTTGGCTACAGTTGGCTCCCCAAGCTGGATGATGGCAAGGCCTATTCGTGGCTTGATATCTTTGATGCCATGTACAGGGGAGAAATCAAGGGCTTCTTTGCCTGGGGCCAGAACCCTGCAGGTTCGGGAGCCAATGCTAACAAGACAAGGCAGGCCCTGACAAAACTGGATTGGCTGGTCAACGTTAATATCTTTGATAACGAAACCTGCTCATTCTGGAAGGGCCCGGGCATGGACCCCAAAAAGATCAAAACAGAGGTATTTATGCTGCCATGTGCAGTGTCGGTAGA
>JABXJZ010000142.1 GCA_013375335.1 Desulfobacterales bacterium | reverse complement strand
ATAGCTGGCATGGGTGAATGAACTTGACTTACAAAAATCGCCTCTGGTAGGAATGACACATGAATATCCTCGATTATATCATCCTTGGATTGATCGTCTTTTTCTGTGTTAAGGGTTTTTTCATGGGCATCTTCAGGGAGATATTCTCCCTTGCTGGTATCGTTTCTGGATTCTTGATTGGCAATCACTACCACCCCCAGACGGCCAACCTTCTCAGGGTCTACATCCCTCTCGAGGACTCCCTTCCCCTTATCGGTTTCCTTGCCCTGTTCACCCTGGTGTTCATTGTGTTCACTCTGCTTGGATCCCTTCTGCACAGGATGTTCAAAACGCTATTTGTCGGCTGGTTTGATAGGGGCCTCGGTGTTTGCCTCGCCTTGATAAAGGGGACTGTCATCTCATATCTGCTGATTGTGCTCCTTACCATCTTTGTGCCCTCCTCGTCTCCCCTGATAGCCAAGTCAAGGGCGGCCCCCCTGGTGAAGGTCGGCTTTGAGTCAATGCGCATGCTCATATCACCCGATCTCTATCATATGTGGGAGAGGCGAATCTCGAAGGAGTCGGAAAAGATCCGTAAGGCAGTCACTGAGGGCACGGAGGCGCTTAAGGACATCCCGCGGGTTCTTCCCGACAACGGGGACTAGGATGCATATGCGCGTGCCCTCTCCTATCCCCTTATGGATCTCGGGAGCAGCATCTGATGGTGGGGGCATATACTCCGGGGGTTCTGGTAACAGGCCCTGGCAAATCCAACAAAATACGCCCGCAGCTTGGTCATGGGGACAATCTCATCCACCAGGCCAGTCTTGGCACAATAGAGGGGCCTGGACTGCTCGTAGTACTGTCGAGCAAGGGCATTCATCTTATCAATCACTGGCTCAAGGGGATTTCCCGCATCTCTTTCCTTCACCAACCTCCTTGCAAATGCAGCGACGGCAGCAGTTTCACCATGCATCACGTAGATCTCAGTGGTCGGCACGCCAAGGGTCAAGGCATTGTTCCTGTTTGCCTGGGGCCCTCCCATTATGTAGTGAGCTGCAGCAGTGCCCTTTCTCAAGACAACTGTCATCATGGGAAGTCCTGAACTCTCGATGGAGTAGATAAGTGACTGCCCGAGCCCCAGCAGTTCTGCCTTCTCAGCTATATCACCAACATCAATACCCGAGGTATCCTGAAACCAGATCATGGGTATTCGGTCCCTGCCGCAGAACATGACCATCTCATTCATCTTTATGAGGCCCTCCCGATAGAGCTTGCCGCCAATACCCATATAGTGATCCTCCGCATAGCGGGGGTAACCCTTGCCCAGGAACCCCTGCCGATTGGCAATAACCCCCACTGGGAAACCGTCTATCTTGGCAAGTCCACAGTACACCTCTGGCCCATAGTCGGGCCTGTACTCCATGTGCTCGCTTCCGTCAAAGACCCGTGCCAGCACCTGCTCAATGCTATAGGTTTTCTTTTGGTTGAAGGGTACAATGAGGTTGAGGTCATCTGCTGGATACCTCGGATCAGCTGGCTCTGCGCCCCTGAAGACTGAAGGGTCATAGAGGGGCATGCCTGCCATGCATCTCCTCAGGGCATCAAGGACGCCTTCCTCGGTGTCAGATACCGCCCTCATAAAGCCGGTCTCGTCGTGGTGAATCCTGACACCGCCCGGGGGAGCCTGTTTGAACTTCTTGGTTGCCTCAATTATGGTCTCCGCACCCTCGAGATCAAATCCACCCTTGGGAGACATGCCGCTGACAATACCGCCTCCGCCCACAGCCATATTGGACTTGGCGTGTGCGAAGATAATAGCCGGGCTGATCGCATGGTACCCACCACCAGCTGGATTGGTTCCGTACATGCCGACGATCACCGGTATACCCTTTTGCATCAGCTCGCTGTGCCTGAAGAATGTCCTGCCACCAGACCTCCTGCCGGCGTATACCTTTTCTTGTTCGGTGAGCTTTACGCCGCTGCAGTTCAGTATCCAGACAAGGGGGATGTTCAGACGCTGGGCAGTATCCTGGGCCCGAAAGATATGCTCCATCTGACCGGGAATCCAGGCCCCGGCGAGGACCTTGTTGTCAGATGCAATGATCGAGGCGTATCTCCCTGATATGGTACCAAGGCCAGTTATAACCCCCGTTGTTCCCTCCTGATTAAACTCGGGGTCATAGAGGCTATTGAGGGGTAGAAAGGTGCCTGGATCAACCAAGAGCTCAATCCTCTCCCAGGCCGTCTTTTCGCCCCTTTGGTGAAGCTTTTCAGCGGGGATACCTGCCAGGTCTCTCTTCTCTAAGGCCTCAGCCACTTCTCTTTCAACCTTGGATATCTCAAGGGCATTGGCCTCTTCCCGTTTCCTCTCGCTCTCTCTGAGCTCTCTCCCTATTGGGGTCATTTCCTGAAAATACTGTCTCATCATGGCGTACCTCTATTCGGATTGATAAATTACGTGACTCTATATACAATGATATCCGTGCCTATTCAAGCACTATCTGCCCCAACGAGCTGGGTCTGTGAAAGGGGTGAGCGTCCCGTGACACGGTGACCTGGGAGTCTAGAGCGGGTATGGATACGTTAAATAGAGCGAATGCCTTGATTATCCGTCCAAGCGCCCTGGGTGACACCCTTCTCTTGGCCCCGGCCCTCTCCCAAATAGCCGATAAGGTGGAAATAACACTTATGGGGAGAGGCCCTGGAGTTGATCTGTTGAGGCCTTTCCTGCATGGGTGCCTTGATTACGAGAGGGGAGGATGGCATAGGCTATTCTTGGAATGGCCTGACTGTCGGGATTTCTCCTTTCCCCAGGTGGACAGGGTGATTTCCTTTGTCAGTGACCCGGCTGGTAAGGTAAGGGCAGGCCTCGACAAGTGTCTCAGGGACACCCCCATCTTTTCATATCCACCTTTTCCACCTAGGGAAGAGAAGATCCATGTCGCACTATACCTCGCCTCATGCCTGAAGCGGTCTGGATTGCCCGTTGATCCCGAGGAGGCCATAGCGGAGGCTCGGAGCAGTGCAGTCCTTGGAAAAGGCAAGCCATCAAGATCGGGGAACACGGTTGTCCTCCATCCCGGCTCTGGCAGCAGGATGAAGAATTACGCCCCCGAATTGTGGCTTGACCTGATAGGGGGTGAAGATCTCGGGGCATTTCGGACCAGGACCGTGCTTTTGGGACCGGCAGAAGAGCAGCTGTATCAATTCTTCGCCGGAGGGCTATCAGGGGTGGGAGCGGAGATCGTAGTTTCCCCTCATAGAGGCAGGCTTCTATCCCTGCTCGGGGAGGCCCGGCTTTGCATCGGTCACGACAGCGGCATAACGCACCTGGCGGCAATGCTTGGAACACCAACAATAGCCCTTTTCAGAAACAGCCATCCACTGCAGTGGGCCCCGCTAGGCCCAGATGTGACGGTTATTACGGAGGTTAAACAACCGAGGGATATCCATAGGAAGATCAAGGAGGCATTAAGCACAGTGCGAAAGGAACTTTCGCCTTGACTGATTGGAGGGGCCTAAGTATCCTTCACCCAAGGAGAATTGTGCTGAAGTCGCGTAGGACGGTTACATGTTAGACAGGATTCTCGGCAGTGATATCGCTACCTATGTCAAGGCCCATCGGGGCTTGATAGTAGTGACGATTATCCTGACGGCCTTGTCAGCCCTGTTTGTTGTAGTACCTGCCTATCTGCTCCAGCCCTTTATTGACGAGGGAATGAAAACGGGGAGCGACCCTGTTGAGTGGAGGATCCCCTGGCTGACATTCCGATCTCCCCTGTCATTCGAGCGAACGGAGCTGCTTCTGGTAACCGGGATCTCACCGAATAGGCTGCTCATCCTTCTCACCGGTGTTGCATTCCTTGCCGTACTCCTTAAATCGATTACCCTTTACTTCAGTGAGCTCACGGCAACGGCATTCACGAATAGGGCCGTACGAGCACTGAGGGTTGATCTGGCTGAAAAGTTCATCTCCCTGCCCCTCACATTCTACCATAAGCGCAAGAGCGGTGAGCTTATCGCGAGGGCCACGGCTGACCTGACAGTAATGCAGGGTTACATAAGCAATATCATCATCGGTCTCGTGCGGTGCCCCTTAACAGCAGCGGTCTTTCTTGCCTATCTGCTGCTGATGAATTACAAGCTCACCATACTGGCTATTGTTGTCGCCCCTCTGATCGTCGCCCTTGTCAGGCTCTTTGGCCGCAAGGTCAAGAAACACTCTACCAGGGTGCAGGATGCAACAGCCGAGGTGACATCGAGCTATCAGGAGATCCTCCTGTTGCTGAAGGTCATAAAGGGATTCTGCAGGGGAAGATATGAATCGGAGAGGTTTAGGAAGTTTGCCGATGACCTGTATAGAAAGGTGATGCACTGGAACAGGTGGCAGCTCGGCATTGGGCCCATGATGGATTCAAGTGTGTTCCTGATCCTCCCCAGTATCCTTTTGATAGGAAAGATTTACTTCCACCATACCCTGGGAGAGCTTATCGCGATGCTCTATGCCTTCGCGCGGGCCTACGCTCCCGTGAAAGACCTTGCCAGGATAAACACTAATCTGAGGACACTGCAGGGCGCAACCGGGAGGGTCTTTGACATAATGCATACGGTGCCGGACATAGGGGATAGGGAGGGGGCCAGGAAGCTCCCAAGACTCAAGGATACCATAGAGTTCTCTCATGTTGATTTTGCCTACCAACCGGACAAATTGATCCTGCGTGACGTCTCTTTTACGGTACATGCAGGGGAAATGGTGGCCTTTGTGGGCTCCACTGGGGGGGGTAAAAGTACCCTCTTGGACCTCATTCCCCGCTTCTACGATGTATGCTCAGGCTCCATAACCGTCGATGGAATGGATATCAGGGATGCGACACTTGAGTCCTTAAGAGGCCA
>JABXJZ010000141.1 GCA_013375335.1 Desulfobacterales bacterium | reverse complement strand
GGCACCCTCTCTCGCCAGAGCTATGGAAAAGGTCCTTCCCAGTCCCCTAGCAGCCCCTGTCACAATGGCCACTTTATCTGTGAGTCTCATCATCCATCCTCATCCTTGTCTCTCAAAGGCTATTTTTACCTCTTCCAGGATGAGCAGAATCACCTACTTCGGAATTGAGGCTAATTCATCCAGCGCAAAGAAAGAAGTATCTCTCGTCGCTTCGTTCTCAAAAAAGCTCTTTCTTCATAATAGCAAAGGTGACCTTTGAACCGACTCTCCCGAGTTTGGCTATCAAACGAAAGACCATTCCCCTTCCCCTTTTTATTTATCCAGAAAGTAGATAGCCCCCTCAGTTGCATCAACCCTTATTTTCATCCCGGTCTTGATCTTTGTAGTGCCTTCAAAGCTGTTTACTATTGTTGGTAATCCATACTCTCGACCAACGATGGCGGCGTGACAGAGAGTCCCTCCTCTATCGGCGATAACGGCCTTGACCAGACCAAAAACCGGAGACCAGGCCGGATTCGTGCCGGGACAGACCAGGATCTCGCCACTCTTCACCTCCTTCAACTGGTCATAGCTCATTATCACTCGCGCCGATCCCTCGGCGACCCCTGGAGCTCCACATACTCCATACATGTCAGCCTTTAATTCTGGCCTTACTCTGGGCATCTCCCCAACGACAACCTTCAAGATAATTACATCTGCTGATGGCATGAGATCCATTCCCACTGATTCCTCAAAGCTAGCCCTATCTGATAATATGGGGGGGGTCTCCTTATCCTTCAACTCCTCCCACTGAGCACGCCGTCGGTTGACTATATACTGCAATTTATGGAATTCGGGCGTGAGCATTACCATCTCAATTTCGTCCGGGTTTAGGAAGAGGGTATCATCGGGTCTATCAATAGTCCCGGCTTGAACCAGCCTTCTTCCTATCCCGAGAAGGCCGCGGCGCATCAACGCATGGATATATAACTCACAATAAAGGTCATGCTCCTCACTATAGGAGCTTGACTTCCCGGCTAAGTTTATCAGAGCCTTAAACCATTCCTTCTCTTCGTCAGGCACCTTTATCAGCAGTTCTGTTATCGCTTTTTCTCTCTCCTTAACCAACTTCAATCTTACCTCATCCAGGTCGTAACCGGCACCTTTTACAATAAAAGTCTGTATCACGGATATAGCAGCGGAGGGGTCCTCAAGCCAATATGGCTCGTTCAGGTCATTCATTCGTACCATTCTCCACCCCTCTTCCGCCAGGAAGTCATAGAAATCCTTCTTCCACTTTCTCCCCGCATCACTTTCCTCAAGCTTTGACATGACATCTTTAGCTTCATTGTTTTTGAAAATGTCCGATAGGCCAGACTTAATAGCAGCCTGACTGAATTCCCACAACCGTCTATCAACTTGAAAGGCTTTATTGTCAAAGCCACTGAACATATTTTGGAATTCAGGGCTCTCGACTGTAAGACCAAAGCGCTCCACCAAACCCTCAAGCAATGCAACGGCACTGTAGGAAACATACAGCCCGAGAAAATGTATTTCCCACATCCTACGATAGGCACTGATTAAGTCCCAAAGGTGATGGTTGAGCTCAATATTTGTAGCCTTGTCCAAGTCCAGGGCTCTCAGATTCCCATATATCTCCATCAGCTCATCCTTATAACCCCCCCACATGCCGTCAAAGTCCTCAATCCAGGGAACTAATGCCTCTTTAAACTTAACCGTACGCTTCTCTATCTCCGCCTCATCCCTGACGATATTCATAGCGAGGTATGAGGCACCATCTTTATCTCTTTCAGTCCAGCCCTTACTCCTGGGTATGCTCAGAGTCTCACTCGCATACTGAGAGGCATAGCCACAATACCGGGTCCAAAACCAACTAAACATTGGTGTCCATCGCGGCACACTGTGCACCGCGTCATGGAAATAGGTATGCATTTCAGGGATGTCAACCTCTTCATTAAAATCATATCCCGGCACCGCATCCCATAGTTTCACTCTCTCCGTCTGTTTTTCTTCCATTTTCCCCTCCTTTCCCTTCTGAAGCGATCAGGTTTGAAATAACGTGGTCAATGGAACAGTTTTTTCCTCTTTGCTTCCCTTAACCCTTTCATGACCCAGGTTATTTCCCCCAATCCCGCATCGATGTCGCCTATCACCCCCCTTCAAAGGGAGTCCCAAAACTCTTAGCAATCATATCAGCGATTTGGTCTACGGTTGACTTGGGCTTCCTGTCCTGAACCTTTGCCGGCCTCGTCTGAAGGTGAAATATGTTTTGAGGAAACGGGAGATCCTGGTCAGTGGCCCATTCCACATCCTGTGCACAACCTAAACGCTCCTCTAATGACCTCGCCAATTTAGCGATCTCCACTATCTCTTCATCACTCAGACAGGATACTGTCTGCATATCCATGGGCACATCCTCCCAATCGGCCCCTTTTTCCTTATTAACAACACATCTTGTTTTTTTACCCACATTCCTTTCCGTCACCTTCAATCTCTCTTTGTCTACCACAAAATGGTCCACACTCTCAATTCCGCTGACAACCCCTTCTCCTAAGCCCCAGTTGGCTTCTATGATTACTTTGGAGGCATCACCGGTAACCGGATCCACCGTAAAGCCAATGCCCGAAGTCCGGGCGTTGACCATCTTGGGGACCGCAACCCCCAATTCGTCTCCAAGGACCGGAAGGCCTTTATTAACCCGAAACGCAATGGCCCGGGTCGTATAGGCGCTCGCCCATACCTTCTTTACCATGTCGAGAACATCTTCCGCACCTTTAACGTTCAAATAGGTCTCGAACATCCCGGGTCTACTCTCCGCGCCGGCAGACCTCACGGAAACGGCAACATCAGGTATTCCTGTCCTCTCACATAGTTCATCGTAGTAGTACCTTATCTCTCCTTCAACAGCAGGGGACGTCACTTTGCCTTCTATGATGCCTCGGAGGGTTTTACTCATCTCCTCAAATACTGCAATCCCTTTGCCTTTGAGCTCACCAAGTCCCTCTACGTAACGTGACATCTCTTCAGCTGCTCCAGTCTCAAGGATAAACCTCCGGTACATGTCGATAGCAATCGCAAAACCCGGCGGGACAGTTAAGCCCATTCGTATCATCTCTCCAAGATTGGCGCACTTCTTACCCACAATGTCGTTGTGTTCCTGACCTAACTCTTCGAACCAGAAGATCCGTCTCTCGGAACTCATAGGTCCTCCCTTTGTTCAAGATCTCAAGGAGAAATCCTCCTTAACGACCTGATAGCAATTGTAGGAGCACCCTCTCCCTGTCCCCACCCCATTATGGCAGGCAGAGGAACAGAGGTAGAAGTTCTTTATGGGGGTTCTGTAATTGGACAGTTCCGGGGTTGGCCGGAATCGATCTATCTGGGAGACGATCATATCCCCGCAGGCTATTGAACCCTCGTGCATGTTCGGGTGGCGTAATTGAATATCATAGGGGGTAACAATGTGACTGGCGATAATATTATCCCTTGTCATGTTCGGGGCATATATCTGCCACTCCCTGATGATGGCATCTTCAAACTCATTCCTCAACTCTTGCCATCTGCTTGCGGAAAAGAATCTTGCAGGTGCTGAAAATTCCTCAACCCCGATAATATGCTTGCCTTCAGGGGCCCTGGAACTGTCCCAAATGCTGTCGGGGCCAACAAACATAAAGAGCCTGTTACCGATACCATTGACAAGTATCTCAGAAGGGTATTGGTTCGCCATATAATCCGCATTTCTCGGTCCTATGTACATTCTGGGTTGTGGTCCGCAATCCGGGTTAAAGGAGGCCGCTTTGTACTGAGGCAACTCGTGCATGGCAAGGACTGCCCATACAACATTGTGTCTATCATATCTGATGTTCTTAACCCTTTTGACAATCTTGGAATCGAGGTGCTCTTCACCAATGAGCTGAATTGCTTGAAGGGCGCTCAGGTTGCTCACCACAAGGCTCTTGGCTTCTATCTCCGTTCCACCCCTGAGACGAATCCCCTTTGCCTTGTCATTCTGAATGAGGAGCTTAACCACCTCGCTCCGGACAAAGAACTCTCCCCCCATCTCCCTGAAGGCCTCTTGCAGCGCGTTCGATATGCTCTGGCTGCCCCCTTTGGCAATGGCCGCAGGCTCCCAGGAAAGGACCAACCCGATAGCGTGGATAAAACCATGCAGCCCGATAACATCGTCGGGCGCGCCACCAAAAGAGGTCATGGCTGCCCTTATGAATAATGTCCGCAGCTCTTCGCTCTCAAAAAGGTCATAGGCCAACTGCTGGCTGGTCATGAACTGGTATATTGGATCAATGCCATCCTTCGGATCATCGCACAGTTTCTCCAATTCGTTCTTCTTTCCCCAGGGAACAGGGGGGGTAAAGCGATACTTCCCCATTGCGGATTTCCATTTATTCATATACCTCCGAAATAATTCCTCGGCGGTATCGGCATCCCTCTGTGAAAACCGGCCAATTTCATTGAGGGTCTTTTGCAAATTCTCATGAGATACCTCTGTCTTACCCGTTAACGGGTCAACCACTTTCAAGGCGGAGTAACCGACCAGGCAGGTATCATTGTCAAAAACCATGGCCTCATTCCCCTCGGGGAAAATGTATTCCAGTCCCTTCTCCCTCAGGTTGAAATCAGCGTAGGCTGGGTGCCCATAAAAGCGGGTCCAACTAGAGCTGACGTTTAAAGTAAACCCTGGAACTGGCCCCACTTCACTGGTTACTGCACCTCCTAACTTTGACTGCATCTCAAATATGGCTGTCTTCATCCCGGCCTTTTGCAGGTAACAAGCTATGATCAGCCCATGGTGCCCCCCACCCACAATGATCGCATCGTAACTGGCATCACCCATCTGTTTCCTCCTTATCGTGAATAAATCCAGGGATGGTGATCATC
>JABXJZ010000475.1 GCA_013375335.1 Desulfobacterales bacterium | reverse complement strand
GCCTGGGCATAAGTAACTATCCCTCGTAGTCTAGCCAAACCCTGGGGGCCGCTATCCTATCAGAATCAGATCTCTGCCCCCTGTTTTACTCAGCTACTCTAAAATCTCCAGGACAGATCTTTTTTTCATCTTGGCCGAGGCTGCACCAAGTATAGTTCTTATCGCCCTGGCGGTTCTTCCTTGCTTGCCAATTACCTTTCCAATATCTTCCTTGGCCACTTTCAGCTCAATCACAGAGGTCTGCTCTCCCTCAAGCTCAGTTACACTTACTTCCTCTGGATTATCAACAAGTGACTTTGCAATGTATTCAATCAGCTCTTTCATCTGAACTCACCTCCATTTTGATTTCAGCACTATGTCATTTCAATTTGCTGTTGAAGGAGATCTCAGTAATCCTTGCTCCTTTCGTACAAACGTAGGAGGCCTCGTGATGGAAACTTCCTTTTGGTTGAGGTTACTATAGGATAAAGGCGCTTGTAGGTCAATGGAAAGGCATCTCAGGCCTGTCCTGGTAAGGGATTATCTTGGCTGACGTATGGCCTTATGGTGCGTGCAGCTGTTGGTAAGGCTGATCTCTACGTCTTGTATTTTCCAAAATCATCTGGCTTAAGTTTTTCAAGTATGTTTTGCCACTTCTTTCCTTTCTCGCTTTTACCTGCAGGCACCTCCTCACTGGTCGCCTCAATCTGTTTGGATTTCTTCAGGACCTCATCTGAAACAAATATAGGTGCCTGAGTCCTGAGGGCTATGGCAATAGCATCACTTGGCCGAGAATCTATTGATAAGGCTTTACCCCCGCTCGTTAGGTGGATAAGGGCAAAGTAGGTATTATCTCTTAGGTCAGAGATCTCTATCTTATTTACCTTGATATCGGTCTTATCCATGATGTTTTTCAAGATGTCATGGGTCATAGGCCTGGAAAACCTTACACCTTCTATTTCACTGGCAATTGCCGTTGCCTCAAGCAGGCCTATCCAGATAGGTAAAGTCTGTTCTCCTTCAATCTCTTTCAAGATAATTATTGGACTGTTCGCTACTGGATCCATTTTTAATGAAGATATGGTCATCGCTTTTAGCATAAAATTTCCTAACTTACAGTACTTTAAATTCATGGATTTCTGGAATCTGGGAATCGATGAGCGGCTTTCCCATGCTTAAGAGCCGTTGCTGGACACGGTCCATCTCTCTATCGAAATCATCCTGGGTAATAACTGATCCGTTAACCACTGCAACTTTACCTTCTGAAGACTGCTTTTGTAATGCCAATGCCAGCAAAGCAATCGATACAAAAGCCAAAGCTGCTAAGAGCGCCCAAGACCGTCTTCCAGGTTTTCTCTACATTCAAATCTTTCCTTTCAAATTGAAGAAATAAATGCCCATCCAGGGCGCCTAATTGGGCCTGTGGATGAATCGATGGTTATCTTCGATGGCCTCTTAATAAGAGCGTC
>JABXJZ010000474.1 GCA_013375335.1 Desulfobacterales bacterium | reverse complement strand
GCGGGCCACCAGTCACAGCAGCAAAGATCTCATGCCCCTTCCCGACATTGTAGACTATTTGATGCTCTCAGTAGTAAGTACCATAAAATTCTGGAGCGAACCTCATGAAACAAATCGTCATTACCAAGAGTGGTGGACCGGGCGTATTGAAAATCAAAGAGAAATCGGATGCTGCACCTAAAAGAGAAGAAGTAAAAATTCGTGTCAAGGCGTCCGGCATTAATTTTGCCGACATTCTGGCAAGAAAGGGTTTGTATCCGGATGCACCTAAACCACCCTGCGTTATAGGGTACGAGGTATCTGGCATCGTGGAGGCAGTGGGCGAAGAAGTTGAGGAGAGCATGATCGGAAAATCTGTCCTTTCCCTGACGAGGTTTGGTGGGTACTCAGATGTGGTTACAGTACCTGCCAATCAGGTTGTCGAAAAACCCGAATCCTTAAGTTTTGAACAAGCAGCAGCCTTACCAGTCAATTATTTGACGGCTTATCAATTATTGGTTGTCATGGGTTCACTACAGAAAGGAGAATCAGTGCTCATCCACAATGTAGGCGGTGGCGTCGGGTTGGCTGCGCTGGATATCGCAAAGCAAATCGGTGCTGTTACTTACGGCACGGCCAGTTCTGCAAAGCACGTCTTTCTGATGAAGAGAGGACTTGCGCACGTTATTGACTATCGTACCCAGGATTGGTCGGAAGTCTTGAAGCAATTGACCAACGGAAGGGGCGTTGAGCTAATCATTGATCCCTTAGGTGGGCGCAATTGGAGGAAAAGTTACAAAGCGCTCCGAAGTACTGGCCGTTTGGGTATGTTCGGCTTATCAACTGTATCAAGGCCTGGATCAGGAGGCAAATTGCGTATTATCAAAGTTGTGCTTCAGACACCCTGGTTTCACCCTTTCAGCTTAATGAACTCAAACAAAGGGGTCTTTGGTGTGAATGTGGGACATTTATGGCATGAAGGTCCGAAAGTCAGAAAATGGATGGAAGTCATTATGAACGGTGTCCAAGAAGGTTGGGTTCGCCCACACGTAGATAAGTCCTTTTCTTTCAATGATGTTGCTGATGCACATGCTTATATTGAAAATCGCAAGAACATTGGGAAGGTAGTATTGGTGCCCTAACAAGCTGACAGTGGTTTATTACCGTTGTGCATAAAAACTGTAATGAGAGTGGGGTCAAAACTTGACCCTTTCCCCCTTTAGAGCGGGAGGTAAGTTTGTCCTCAGGAAACGGGATCCACCGGCTCTAGGAAGGGAAAGCGATGAAAGTCGGTGTCCCGGGTGTAGATCGTCTTGATGCCGTGCTCGCGCATCAATATCGCTGTCTGTGCATCGTGCATCAAGTTGCCGCTCAGATGGGGAATCTCTCTCATCACCCCTGCAGCGACTTCGGCGTGCCGTTCAGTTGGGATAAGAACCCCCAGAGACGGTGAGGCAAGTACAGCCTCG
>JABXJZ010000473.1 GCA_013375335.1 Desulfobacterales bacterium | reverse complement strand
ATCAACTCTCTGTCAAAACCAAAGTAATCATAGGGTGACACTCCTATGGGAAAACCTTGATTATACCAGCGATATAGTGTTCCAGGAGTAAAGCCTTCAAGGTCCCATAACGGAACACGATCAGGCTTCTTGAAGCTCATCACCCTCAAGAATCGCTCTCTTGAATTCATAGAAACCATCAGCTCCAATCAGCAATAATCAGTTTTTGATGTACTCGCCTTAAGTGCTACAGAGATATAAATCCGATGTAACGCTCTGATATTTGGAATCTTCACCTCTCGATATGGTGAGTCGGTTAGCTGCGTTCGTCTGCTGATAATATAGCTCATCCAAGAGAGGTCAAAGTCATCCCTGCTCGGATACACATGATTCTGATGATTTGGAGTGCGTACTTGTCAGCAACGGGAACAAAATCTCTTGCAGATCGTGCCAGCATCTTTTCCGTGTGAGCCGGTAGCTGAAAGCATAAGAATGATTTGTAGCATTTGGTACATGTGGTCCAATATGAATAAGATAAAAGTAGGAATGATTGGAGCGGGCGCCCGCGCGAATTCTGCTCACTATCCCTCCTTAGCTGAAATGGATGATGTAGAAATGACGGCTGTCTGCGACTTACTTGAAGATCGGCTTAACATCACGGCAGAAAAGTATGGGATTGAGGAAAGGTTCACAGATCACAAACTGATGTTGAAGAGGGTAGATTTGGATGCAGTCTACATCGTTATGAGTCCAGCTCTCTTAGATCCATTAATCACCTACTGCCTCAAGCAAGGCAAGAATACGTTTATAGAGAAGCCACCAGGCATCCATGTTGAGGAAACTAGGAAATGGAGTAGACTTGCTAGAGAGAATGACTGCAAGACAATGGTTGGATTCCAGAGGCGCTTCCATCCTTGTGTCACGCAAGCCAAGAGAATCGTCGAGGAAAGAGGAAAAATCCTGTACTGCATGGCCGCATTCCATAAGCATGGCGAATGGGAGAGCTATTGGGATAGCCTCACTAATGACGTTATCCATGTGTTGGACCTGCTGCGGTGGATGGGCGGAGACGTCAAGAAGGTTCACAGTGTAGCAGGACAACTATACAGCAACATCGAGCGTCACCTGAACTTCTACACTGCCACGTTGGAGTTTGAGAGAGGCGGGGTGGGCATCCTCTCTAGCAACAGGACATCAGGGGGAAGAGCCCTCTACTTCGAAATGCATGGCAAAGGCATTTCGGCCTACGGCAACATTCCTGGAATACGCGGCATCGATCATTACATGGTACTAAAGGACAATCAACCCTACAAAGAAGCAGAAATCGTCATGAATGAACAGATAATCGGGAGCGACGCGCCGCAAACACATATCGACGGTTCTTTCCAGATGAACCGCCACTTCATCGACTGCATAAAGGAGAACAAGCAACCTCTAACCAACTTCGGAGACGCGGTTAAGACAATGGAACT
>JABXJZ010000140.1 GCA_013375335.1 Desulfobacterales bacterium | reverse complement strand
CCATATCAGAAAGAAAGTGCGGAATCTTCTCACACCGGAGATCTTAACAAACAACCACGCAAAAAGCAGGGAGAAGGGAATGATCAGAAGGACCGAATTGGTCAGGTGTCTGTGGTACTTGAGCAATAATTCCGTACTGAGGAAAGGCCTCAGGACGAGGTCCACATCCGGGAAGATTGAGGCCGAAACCCCGGCTATGGTCCCCCATTTCCCCGTGTCCTTGGTTAAACCCGTCTTTGCGATCATGTACCCTGCCAGGGCGTGCGTGGTAGTATCCATACCAACAGTATAATTCGTAGCTCAACCGTTTTTCAAGCAAGGGGTGGACACATTACGCTCATGGAGAACGGTGTCCCTCATTGACCTTTAGCGCAAACCCATTTCTCCGTCCCCCCATTGGATTAACGCAAACCAACTTTCGCCATTCCTATTTCTTGAGGCCAAGACTTTGATTTTTATTGACCTTCTCCAAGTTTTGTCCCTTAATCAAGCAGATGCAGATAAGGGGACAATCTCATGGAACATTTCAAAGATGAAGTTGCGATTGTGACTGGCGGTGCTTCTGGGATTGGACGTGCTCTTTGTGAGGAACTGAACCAAAGAGGAGCAGCAGCGATCATTGTTGCAGACATCGACGCAGAGCGAGCGCAATTGGTCATCTCTCTGGTCACCGACAAGATGGTCTTTGTGGGGGACACCCTGTTTGCTGGCTCCATCGGTAGGACCGACTTTGAGGATGGACCAAGACCACTGTAGGAGAGGAAAAAAGTACAATCCCTTCTTCGCGGGTGGAGATGTGGGCCAGTTGTAGGGCATTTGAGCGTCCTGATCGACGCTCGTCATTTCGCGCTACTGCTGCCTGACCTCCTGTGAAGAAGGAGCACGAGGGGAAGGGCGATTACCTGCATCGTCACCGCAAAGGCGATAACGGAGTCGATGGAGTGCTCGTACAGAATGCCAATTACAAGACCTCCTGCAAACCACGACGATCCGTAGGCCGTATTGAAGATGCCGTAGGCCAGCCCTCTGCGCTTGATCGGCGTCAGATCGGCGATGGCAGCACGCATGATGGTCTCCTGGATCCCCATGACCGCTCCCCAGAGGACCACCCCCACAACGGCGAGCCCGTAGCTCCCTGAAAACCCCAGAAACGGGATGGGGATCGTCAAAAGCGGCAGGGTGATAAGCGAGACCAGGCCGATCCTATCGTAGGTCTTACCGATAACGAGGGCCACCAGGGCATCGATACCCATCGCAACGGCGTACAAGAGCGGAATCTGTGCCGCCGGCACCACTGATCGGAACGTAAAGTGATAGGCGATGATCTGAAAGTTGGCAAAACCTGCCACGCTCAAAAAGGCAAAGAGCGTATAGAGCCAGAAGGCCGGGGGGAGATTCCCTCCGGCATCTGACAATACCTTATTATAAGATCGCTCCATCGTCTCCGGCGCAGGGACCTTTCGCCTCGCTACCGTGAGGATAGCCAGGGTCACGAGGGCAGGCACCACCAAGATCGCAAACCCAGACCGATACCCGCCCCGCAAAAAGAGCACCGAACACACAACCAACGGCCCGATCACCGCGCCTATTTGATCCATCGCCTCGTGGATGCCGAAACCCCAGCCCCTGCCTACCTGCTTGGTGGCATAGGAGAGGATGGTGTCGCGCGCCGGGGCCCTGATGGCTTTTCCCATGCGCTCCGCAATGATGAAGACGGCGGCGACCTGCCACACACCTGCCAGGGCCAAGAGGGGGATGGACAGGATGAGGCCGTAGCCGAGAAAGGCAAAGGCCCAGTAGCGGCCTGTGCGGTCGGCCACGTACCCGGAGAGCAACCGCAGGGCATAGCCGAGAAACTCCCCGAGCCCTGCCACCAAGCCCACCACCGCGGCATTGGCCCCCAAGGTATAGAGAAAGGGCCCGGTGACACTGCGCGCACCCTCATAGGTGATGTCCCCGAACAGGCTCACAAGCCCCAGCATGATGATAAACTGATAGGCTATCCGTCGAGTGTCTTTGTTCGCGCTCTTGCCTGCCACTGTACGTACCACCTTGATCAAGACTGCTGTTCGGCAGTCATTCTAACAACGACATGCCCCCATCCACCACAACTCGGTCCCGTATCGAAACAACCCGTAGTATTAAACATCACCTCATTGGGGTCTCGACCATTCATGAGATTTTCAAAAAAGGCATTGATCAAGACTGTTAGATTAGGCATCAAAAAGGAGCAAATGCGATCAGGGTTTTCCTTGGTCAGGAGATTACCTGCGCTATCGAACACAAGCTTTTGGCCCACCACGTGTCCTGTATTACATCCTTTCGACTTGATCACTTCGGCAACCAATCGGTACCTGACTGCCTTAACAACATTCGCAAACAGTCTCTGAAACTTGGGATTGTTTTCGATAAGGGACCATTCCTGATCACCCAGTTTCAATCTCCTCCGAACTAATTTAACAATCGTATCCTTGTCCATATCACCCTCCTGCAAAATAAGTCTATTTCCTTATACCACGATAAAAAGGAATGGGTTTATGCGATATCATATGTGATCTTTCCTTTTTGGATTCGGGATTAAAGGGCCGCTATTCATCGGGGGAAAAGGTGATCTCGATCACACAACGGCCGTCCCCGCTCACGAGACTTTCCTTGATCTCGTGTAAAAGTTTGAGGCGCAGGGCCTTCATCACCCCGTTGCGCACTGCCTGGCAGCCGCACTCGTAGCCATCGAGCATGTTCGCCTTTGTGAGCGAATCATAGACATGACATCTGCTCCCGATCCAGACGGCAGTGTCCCCGTCATAGGAAATAGGCTCGTTGATATAGAGGTCATCAAAAAAGGCATTCTTCCAGATGACCTTAAAGATAGACAGCAGATCCTGAATCGAGCGTGGCCGTTGAATTACCTTTTCGCGCAGCAGTTGATTGGTCATCATGCGGAAGAGCTTCTCGGTAACTTCGAGGTTGATCCGATTGGCCTGCTCCAGACCGAACTCCTTCACGAGCGCCGCATGCCAGAAGGAGTCATGCAACCACCAGAGCTTTCTTAGGGTATCAATCGATGTGAATTCGGGTATTTCCATACAATGTGCCTGGATAAAAATAGGGAGGAGATTATACCACATCCCTCTACCCTCTTGAAGCTGATTCGACCCCCCCATTGTAGCCCATAGGAATGGTGGTTGTCATTATAACCCCCCCAAGCTCTGCCCCTGTTAATAAATTTGTTTGGCTAAAAGGATGGACCCTCTCACAGTGCGGATGGCTGTAATACAAGGATGCGACAAATGCTATGGAGCTTTTGAAGAGTAGGGCAAGGAATTTTCTTGTTTGGTATGGCGTTTAATTATTTAAGGACGTACCCCTTTTTTGACTTTAGTTTTGTGATACGCCCTATTGGACGCGGTATGGAACCGAGGGTTTTCTGGTCCGTCCTATATGACGGAATGGGCCGGGAGAGAATAAAGCGGGGGTTGCTCCCCTGCGCAACCCAATATTACTATATCAAAATGAAAATAACGTTGTTGATTTTATTGAATTATTCCCAAGGTTCTTTTTCAATGCTTTGATGTGCCGGAGGCATCAAGCCTTGCCTGCCTTGGCATAACCGTAATCCCAACCCATCGGTTGCATCACTCGACTATAGTGCCAATAGTATCTTGAATGCGATAAAAATGGCAGGAGCATTGCTGCCCCTGCCGTTTATTGTATCATTGCCACTGGTAATTCCCAGGTGGCAACGCTATTCTTCTACACAATAATTTGGTTCGAGGATTTTAAGGATATCTCGAAAGGATTCAAGCGTTAGACAAGGATACCCTCTAAATCTTTTACCCAAAACAAACATGGATTGCTCAGTAACAAAAGAGAAAGATTACGAAAGAGACTTTTCTGCTTCGGTTCTTAGGGAATTAGATTACTGTGGATTTGATGGAATACCCACCCCACTATCACAATCACAGCCATAAAAAAAGCCAATGAAATTCCGAAAAAAATCATAGCAAACCCCCGTTATAGGTTGTTCTTTGGATTCTTTTGCATATCTTATGCCAATACTTATCTCATCTGTATTTAATTGAAATTACAATAAAAACTGAATATCTCACTGATAATTCCAATCAAATCTGGATAATTTTTTCCTAGCGGTATGAAAATATTTCACAAATTGGATGAGGCAGGTTGTTTTTTAGGCTGGAAATGTTCGAGGTCTCAGAGAGAGGGCCCGTGGGGCCACCTAACGTGATGCGTCAGCCGTTGTAAAAAGGCGCGCCTTTTGATAATCGGCTGGACGCGCTTGTTATGCTAACTTCGTTGATTGACGCCTTTGCCGTTTGGACAAACAACTCTACACCTGTTGCATACATATAGAGAGTAGCCCTTCTGGGTGACAATCTGCGACTTCTCGCGACATTGCTTCTGAATAACTGTAACACCGTCGAGAGCTTTCACAGGGCAGGCGTCTATGCAGGCCCGGCAATTGTCAGGACAAGACTGGTCCGTGACAATCGGGTCATCCTTCAGTTCGGCATCGAGCAGAAGAGCGCCTAGAGTAATTCTGTTGCCGAAAGTTCCATTGGTGAGTAGTGTGTTACGCCCAAGAATGCCAAGACCAGCCAAGTATCCTGCGTGGCGAAGAGACATGATGCCGCGACCTTCCATTCTTTCCTCATCCCAGTACATGTAGGGTTCGCTCGGTATGGGTACTGCCGTGACTCCCAAATCCTGCAGATGCGCGGATAGCTGGCAAATGATCTGATGCACCTCGCTGAGAATTGTGTCGCAGGCGAAGGTATAGGGTACGGGGTTCTCTGACACAAGCGCTGCATCAGGGAACCTCTTCGCGATGACAGCTACGGACTTGGCCTGCGGGTAGATGTCCCTCGGTCGGAAGCCCTTAGGGGCTTCAGCGAACC
>JABXJZ010000472.1 GCA_013375335.1 Desulfobacterales bacterium | reverse complement strand
GCCCTGGGCATTCTCTTCAAGCGCTGGTTACACCCATGGTGGAAGAGCGCTATTCCCGTGGGATCTCTTATCTTCCTTACCGTCGGCGGATTGATTGCCATCGGCTATGTCCGCGTGCAGTATCTGGGCGACCTCAGTACCGCGACGGGGGGGAGCGGCTTTAGCAGCAGTGCCTTCATCGGCGCTGCATTCGTTGGGCTGAACTTGGTCATCCTGGCCGCGGCGACCCTCTGTTCCTATTTTGCCCATGATAAGGACCCTCACCTGGAACATCTGCATCGCAAGACCAATGAGCTTAACAAGTCCATGCGGGCCCTCGAGGGTAAATTCAAGAAAATCCTCCACAAGGAAGAACAGAAGCTTCACCGGATCCAGCAACGGGCCCAGGAAATCATCTCTTACTACCGGAAGATCAACCAGCGATCTCGTCCAGACCATGAAAAACCCAAGTCCTTTGACCGAGAACATGAGCTCGGCGTGGAGCTGGAAAAGGAAAAGGCCCACAAACAGATGGAAACGGCAACCACACGTTTTCAGGCGGTAGCAAATCAACCCGTTACATGAGTCACAGGGAGGTAAATCCAAATGAAATGGTCGAGACAAGCATTTTGGGGGCTCATGCTCATCGGCCTCCTCATCTTAGTGGGGGCCATGAACCGGAGGGCTGAAGCCTCTTGGAAGTCCTGGAATAACGAGGAAAAACCCCGGGCAATCGTCGTTTTCGTCGATATGTCGGGAAGCACCAATCTCGCCCGCCGCACGGTCTACAGGGAATGTTTTGAGAAGATCTATCAAGACCTCAACCAGGGCGATCGTATTGTGGTGGGCACCATCACCGGCCGTTCGTTTATCGACTTCAAACCGGCTGTCGATGTGGAAATTCCCAAGAAATCACTCTGGTTAAACCGGATTCAATTCGAACGCAACCTAACCGAGACCAAGGAAAAGATCCAACGGGAGGTAGATCGGCTGTTATCCCGCAAGAAAGGAACTCCGCGGACGGAGATTCTCAATTCCCTGAATATCGCCGAGACGATATTCCATAAGGAGAAACGAGAGAAAATTCTGGTCATTCTCTCGGACATGATTCAGGATTCCCGGGAGTATGACTTTTCGAGCACGAAAATCACCAACCATTACATCAATAAAGTGATCAAATACCGTCGAAAGAAGAATCTCCTCCCGAACCTGAGCGGTGTAAAGGTCTACGTGGCCGGGGCCAGCGGCTCCGATTCGCACAAATACCGCTCAATAGAGAAATTTTGGGCCCGCTATTTTCAAATAGCTGGGGCCGATTACTCGCACCATCGTTACGGCCATACCCTCATCAGCTTTGAAAAGAAGTCGTAGGGGAAAAGGGCCCATAACCAACCCACTTTAGTCGAGGCAAAAAAGGGGCCGATTGGAGTAGTAAGTGCTCTAATCGGCCCCTTCATATTTTTCGATTATCTGAAA
>JABXJZ010000139.1 GCA_013375335.1 Desulfobacterales bacterium | reverse complement strand
CTTACCAAAGAATCGAGGCAAGACCTGAATCTATTGACAATCGCCCCTCAAATTGATTGTGGTAAGCTAAGATGGCCAGGAATTCTGTGAACCATAAGGTATAGTGGACTCTACAGAAATCTTTCTGCGTAGTAGTTGTTCGCTGGCCTATTGGAAAAAAAGCATGTATAATATGTTTCGAGTCCCACCACAAGGAGGAAGAAAAAATGGCGGATATATCGCTGGATGAGACACGAGTCAAGGAACTCTTCAAGCAAGCCCTACTCGAAGTTCTCCAAGAGCGAAAAGACCTGATCTATGACGTGTTTGCCGAAGTCATGGAAGATTTTGCTCTAGCAAAAGCCATACAGGAAGGTGAATCCACCGAATATGTCCCAAGAGAGGAAGTTCTCCAGACTCTCTAGAGGTCCCGCTTGAAAGTCGAATTTAGGAAAAGCTTCCTCAGGGATTTGAATCGCGTTAAGGACACCCCAGTAACAGACCGGGTACGGGGAATTATTCAATCCGTCGAACAAGCTCAACACCTCCAAGAAATAAGTAACCTGAAAAAGCTCAGATATGGTGACCGCTACTACTGTATCAGAATCGGGGACTACAGGCTGGGTCTAATTCTACAAGACGACACTCTCATTTTCGTCCGATTCTTGCACCGCAAAGATCTCTATAGATATTTCCCTTAGCGACATCAGATAAGGCCAGCTAACCCGTAGGTGGAGTCGCTATGTAATGGAGGGATCAGGCCTTGAATCGTGAATTTTGACTGCTGTGAGAGGAGCACACCCCTGCTCCAGAAAAAACCACCCCCTCGCTTGGTGCCCGTTTATGAATATCAGATTTAAACTTTCCCTAGTACCTGAACTATTAGCTTAAGCAGTTGAGAGGCGTTGGGCGGCCTTTGGCAGGACAGACGCAGGACGCCTCCTCGGTGTGATCTTCGCAAAGAAAGGATTGAGATGACCTGAAAGGTCGAGCTCAACCCCATGTGAGGCTTGCCCTAAACCGGGTGATTGGAGGGTGCGCACATGTCACCGAAGAAGACGAGAACAGAGGCCGACAGGCTGGAACAGATCATTGCCGAGGCCCGGCGCGACCGAGAGCGTCGAGAGAAGACCTATCGGGAGCGAGCGCTCAAGATATACCCACCCATCTGTGCACGATGCGGGCGCGAATTCACAGGCAAGAGGCTTCGTGAGCTCACAGTCCATCACAAGGATCACAACCACGATAACAATCCTCCTGACGGCAGCAATTGGGAACTGCTGTGTGTCTACTGTCACGACAATGAGCACTCGCGGTATCTGGATGAGGAATGGTATGATAAGGCAACGCCAGGCAGCGAGCAAGAGCCAACTTCTACCTACAGGCCGTTCGCTGGTCTGGAGGCCTTGCTGAAGGAAAAAAAGCGAAAGGGGAAATAGAAATGGTGTCAGGCAATCTTGCGGTTCTGCTTCTGGTTTTTGGCTCTTTTGTGGCGGGTGTGATTCAACCTTATCCTTTGCAGGCTCAACAAGCGCATCCGCAGGGGACCGTTACCGGAAGAGTGAGAGCTCAAGCCGGTTATGTTAAGGGGGCGAAGATTTATCAGCTTGTTCCCGGTTCGGGATGGAAGCACGTGGCAACCACCTACGGCATGCTGACCAAAAAGGGCCGGTATCGATTCACCACAGATGTGGGAACCTATGATTTCATGGCCCAGTGGGGTGGCAGAGCACAGATAATAAGGAATGTGAGGGTTGAGGGAGATCCAAAGATCACGCAACTTGACTTTGTGATCCCGCCCAGAGCCGATTGAAATCAGGAATCGCGATATGCTTCCGCCAGTCGCGAAAAAGAGCTAGTGAGAGGGGAGGGGAGCAAATCTGCTTTCGAGTTATAGAAGGGGACTCATGTGTGCTCCTCGATGGTCTTATCGCAAGGTCTCATGAGCGGTCCTCAGTTTTTCCGGAATGGCGACGGCGTAAGGACACCCCTCCAGGCATTGCTCACAGCCCGAACAAGCATCGGCCTTGACCGCAAGCGATCCATACTGCTCCCTGGCCCATCCCTTCAGGTTATATCGACTCCAGTAGCCTTCGATGCGGAAGATGTCAGGGATTGGTATTCCCTCCGGACAGGGGAGGCAGTACCCACAGTTCCTGCAAAACCCCTTCCCGGCCTTGCCCACGTACTCCATGAGCGATCTAATCTCCTCTATGGTGAGCTCCCTTAGTTCTCTGCCGACTTGAAGGTTCTCCTCCAGTTCGTGGAGCTTCGTCATCCCGGGAATGGCACAGGTGATATTCGGATTTGAGAGAACGTAGTGCAGGGAGAGCTGTGCGAGAGATTCCCGTTGGATGGGTCTTTTGTGCGTGGGGAGCGAAGGGGTCCCTGTCAGCCTTCCCCCAGCGAGAGGCTTCATGGCGATGAGGCCAAGGCCCATGGTGTGAGCCATAGGAAGAAGCTCCGCCGCCAAGCGGTCTTCATCGAAGGCGCTGTAAGCCACCATGAGGGTCGAAAACGCACCGGATTCAATAGCCCCCCTCATTATGGGCAGTGACTGATGAATGCTGATACCAATCTCCAGGATCTTTCCCTCTGTTCTGGCCTCTTCCAAGGTCTCCAACCCACCAGTGTCGAATATGCGGTCGTATTCAGAGCCCCGAACATCATGGAAGAGGACGAGATCAATCCAGCCTGTCCTGAGGCGGCGAAGAGAGCGTTCCAACTTGTTACGAACCCCAATGCCATCCCTTTCATCTACCTTTGTGGAGAGATAGAACTCCTTGCGCCTTCCCTTCAATGCCAGGCCGATCTTCTCTTCACTGTCCCCGTAGCAATCCGCAGTATCCACAAAGTTGATTCCCCCATCAATAGCCCTATTCAGAAGTACTTCGCATTCCTTCTGAGAGAGCAGGGGGAGTTTGATAGCTCCAAAGCCGATCACGGAGATTTCCCAGCCCGTCTCACCGAGAGTCCTTTTTTGCATAGTGTCCTCTGTCTGAGGTAGAAGTCTCCCTGCCGCTCTTACTCTTCCCTGTCCTTTGATTTCCTTATAGTGGCCACAATTTTCAGGACAAAGATAAGCAGAAGGGTAGCACTAATGAGGATGATAAGATTTGAGGCGAAGAACGTCATGACAAATGAGAAGGGCTCGGTAATCTGATATGCTGTGTAGAGGAGGTCAATCCCAAAGAGGATAAAGAAGAGCGCAATCAAGGCCAAGACGACCAGGGTCACCAGCCATGGAAAGGTCTTTTCCATTATTCCTTGCCTGATTTGAGTCGCTTTAAGACAATAGTATCGCAGGCGGTGTAGGGGTCTATCTTTCCCTTTATGATCAATTGAAGGGCCTCTTCAAACTCCCCTGAGTCAATAATATCATCCAAGACCTCACGCACGATCCTATTCTTTATCATCCCTGTGAGGTCATTTCTGGTCTTTTCATATCTCCGTCGGGACTGCCTTTCCTTAGAGGATGTCAAGTACGTGCGATGTCTTTCAACTTCATCGAGGATTTCCCTTATTCCCTTACCATATGCTGCCTGCGCAGTCAAAACCGGCGGCTTCCAGCCATCTCTATACCTCTTTTCATCCATCTCGATCATCAATCTGATATCACTCACAGTCCTCTCTGCCCCTTCCCTATCGGCCTTGTTTATTACGAAGATGTCTCCTACCTCCAGGATACCCGCCTTGAGTGCCTGGATGTCATCACCCATCCCGGGTACAAGTACAATGAGGGTGGTGTGGGCACTCCGGCCGATATCTATTTCATCCTGCCCAGCCCCGACTGTCTCAACGAGAATATAATCCTTACCCATGGCATCCAGGACATCTATCATGCTTCTGGTCGATTGTGCCAGTCCCCCAAAAGAGCCCCTGGTCGCCATTGATCGTATGAATACACCTTCATCAGTGCTGTGCCGCTGCATCCTGACCCGATCACCCAGTATGGCACCCCCGCTTAAGGGACTGGTTGGGTCTACTGCGAGAATCCCGACGGCCTTTCCCGTTTCTCTCAGGTGAGTGACCATCTGATCTACCAGTGTACTCTTGCCTACACCAGAGGCCCCGGTGATACCAACGACATGTGCCATCCCCGTATGGGGATAGAGCTCCTTCAAGATTGCCCTCGCCTCAGGGACCATATCATCAATATCCCTGATAAGCCTGGCAACAGCCCTTACATCCCCGGAGATGATCTTCTCAGCTATTCCCATAGTGGCCTTTTTTCAACTCCCGCGCCTGGTATCTTCCTCAGCCCATCTCGAAATCCCTTCCTCACTATGCCCTGACCATATCTCTTGTATCAGAGAAGCTCACCTTGAAACTCGGGCTTCCTCTTTTCCAAGAAGGCCGCCATTCCCTCCTTGGCATCCTCACTGGTGAGACACATAGCATATGCATCGGATTCCATAAAGCAACCGCTCCTGAGATCCCGGTTATAACCCATTTCTATGGAATCCTTGACGGCCTTGAGAGATACCCTGCCTTTTGATGCCAGTACCTTCGCCACCTTCATCGTCTCTTCCCACAGGCTCTCCTTTGGAAATACCTTGTTTACGAGGCCAATATCCTTTGCCTCGTCGGCGCTAATCAACACCCCGGTCATACAGAGCTCCTTGGCCATTGATGTGCCGACGAGACGGGCCAACCTCTGGGTGCCGCCAAAGCCAGGTATAATCCCTAAATTTATCTCCGGCTGCCCGAACTTAGCAGAATCAGCGGCATAGATAAAATCGCATGCCATGGCTACCTCCAGGCCTCCGCCAAGGGCAAAGCCATTCACACAGGCAATTACCGGGATGGGTAAGGCCTCCAACTGAAAGAAGACCTCCTTACCCTCATTGGAGAAGGCCCTGCCTTCTAATGGGGTAAAATCCCTCATCAGGGCTATGTCTGCCCCTGAGATAAAGGCCCTATCCCCAGTTCCCGTCAGGATGAGGACCCT
>JABXJZ010000471.1 GCA_013375335.1 Desulfobacterales bacterium | reverse complement strand
TAAATCGTACAGTATTGGGCTATTTGCGTTCTCCTTTAGTAATCCTCTCGATTATCATCTCAACCAAATGCCGACCGTTTGTGATGACGGCTTGGATCCCTGATTCATCAATACCCTCCCAGTGCATCCCCGCCGTTACGGTAACATTGGTATTGAGGGCTGAGGAGATCTTTTCCGCCGCCTCCTTGGCGACCACATCATCCTTGTGCCCTGGATAGCAAAACACAGAGGCAGTCGCACTTCTTACCCTCTGATCTCTTAGGCTCGGCCTTGGCTGGGCTACAGCGATCGCGCCAATGTGGGGCCTTTCTCCACCCCAGATAGCTACCAAAAGATCCTCTCCGATCTTCCTTACCAATGCCTCGAGATTGTAGGCCTCTCTATCTGTCTTGACTGTGAATTCCAAGTATAAGTCCTTAGGCTCCGAAAGTTATCTTCTTGCGCTGCATTCCTGCGTAATCTATCCCCTGCCCTTCATCATGCTGATCATGATATCAGCCGCCTCCTGGGCAAACCCCTTGTCGTTAATATGATAATCAACCTGACATACCTCAACATCTGGTTTGAGGCTCTTCTCTAACGTTTCACAGAAGGCACGGCTCGATCCCGAATCAAATAGCACATCACCCATCCTATCAGCCTCAGACCATCCCTTCAAGGGGATCAGGATCTTGATGGGATTGTGGCTCTGGTTCAATTTATCGGCGAGGATCCGGGCCAGTGATCCTGATTCATCGGCAGTAAGCCTAATGGCCGACCTAAAATCGTAAAAGAATATCTTTCTGTCTTTATATTGCTCAGGGATACTATGAGAATCAAATTCCAGGACAGCAGAGTCAAGTCCACCAGGTACCACCAATCTCGGTGTATCTACCCCTTCAGGGCTTACCAGCCGCTGGGGACCAATCCCACCACAGTAACCCCCAAACATGGCATCAACCAGTTCATGGGTAGCTAGATCCAAGACCCCGTCGAAACAAGATTCCTCCATCATCTCCTCCATGGCCATTCCACCTGTTCCATTTGCGTGAAAGGGGATCACCTCAAAGTGATTCTCCTCCAGGATGGATTTGATATTCTCAGCCGCCTGAGTGACGAAACCATACAGCGACAATGCCACTCGAGGCGATTCTCTTTCCGCTCCACTGTCGGCTGACATCATTCCACAAACAGCCCCCGCTGCCCTTGCTAAGATAAGCCGGGATATGGAGTTCAGCCCCAGCATATCTACCACGCTATGCATTATGGTGATATCTTTAGTGCCTATGGTCTGGGACATGTCTCTGGAGGCCACAGTTGAGACCATAAACTTAGGAACTCCTAAGGGGAGGATCTTCATAATAGATGTTGCAACAAAGGTGCCCGTCCCACCGCCGACTGAGATAATAGCCCCGATTTTCCCCTGGTGATACAGATCGAGGATGACCTCCCTGGCCTTTCTGATAATGGCCTCCACCA
>JABXJZ010000470.1 GCA_013375335.1 Desulfobacterales bacterium | reverse complement strand
GATGAAGCTTACCAAGGCCCTCTTAGAGCACAAAATAGTCGGAATTGCGTACGAGACCATTGAATTGGATGACGGCACGCTCCCCTTGCTGACCCCGATGAGTGAGATCGCCGGCAGGATGGCCGTCCATGCGGGCGCATACTTCCTCCAGAAGGAGCATAATGGCAGAGGCATTCTTCTCGGAGGAGTGCCCGGTGTTGAGCCCGCCAATGTAGTGATTCTGGGCGGTGGGGTCGTGGGAACCAATGCGGCCAAGATGGCCCTGGGAATGGGAGCCTACGTCACGGTCCTGGATATAGACCTTAACAGGCTGAGGTATCTCGATGACATATTCTTCGGAAGGATTAAAACCCTCATGTCAAATAGTCAAAACGTGGGAGAAGCGTTGGTTACAGCTGACCTCCTGATAGGGGGTATCCTCATACACGGTGCTCGAACGCCTCATATAGTGACCAGGGATATGGTTTCCAGTATGAAAAAGGGAACGGTAATCGTCGATGTGGCGGTTGATCAGGGGGGTTGTGTCGAAACAACTCGGCCCACCTTCCACGACGACCCCATCTATGAGGTCAATGGCGTTATACACTACTGCGTGGCCAATATGCCAGGGGCCGTTGCCAGGACGTCCACCTTTGCCTTAACCAATAGCACCTTCCCATATTGCCTCAAGATGGCCGATATGGGATACAGGGAGGCCATGAGGAGCGACAAAGCTCTGATGAGGGGCTTGAACACCTATGATGGAAAGGTAACCTACAAACCCGTTGCCGAGGCCCTGAACCTGGAATACCTCCAGGTCGAGTTCTAGCGGGGTCCGCGTTCTCCTTCGTTCCAAAACTCACCCTCCGGACTCAAACAGTGGCGTTACGGTTCTGCGGTGTTGCAGTGCTGCAGTCATACGGTTGGGGCGTTGTGCATTTTGATTCAACTGCGGTGTAAATTCGGGCTCAGAGCTTCCTATTCCAGTCTCTTAGGGATGCCAACCCATGCTTTCGTCAATGGATGAGGCTCACAAGGTCATCTACACCATTGATAATGAGATCCGCCCCCATTTCCAAGAACCTTTTCCGAGCCCTCTCTTTATCCCTGTATGGGCCGAGACACCCCGCTGATATGATGTCTATTTCGCTCTTGGCTCTGTTTGCGGCCTCAATGTCATCGGGAAGGTCCCCCACATAGGCGCACCTCACCCTCGTTGGGTTGATTTGGCGAACAGCCTTAATGATGGAAAATGGGTTCGGCTTGAATAAATTCACCCGTTTCCCCTCCAATTTGAGGATACGCTCCTGTTCGGCCTCACAATCTTCCAAGACAACCAGGCTCCGAAAAAAGCGGTCGATGCGAAAATTCCTCAGCCCGAGGATGGCTTCAGCCTTGGGTCTGCCGCTGGCAATTCCCATTTTAACCCGGTTTGTAAGGATGGAGAGAGATTCCCTCTTTACCATTAACCTCTCCCTTT
>JABXJZ010000138.1 GCA_013375335.1 Desulfobacterales bacterium | reverse complement strand
CGATCTACTTCCATAAACCTGGGGGTCTGTACCTGCATTTCCCGATAGACCTTTCCCAGGACACTCTTGCCCAACAGCTTTTTGAGTGTAGGGAGGTATTCCGCGATATTGGTCAGGATCACATTCTTGAGGGCAATGCCAGTCCTTTCCACGGTATCATACAGGATGTCCTGGCAGATAATCGTCTTGGCGTCACTGTCTTGGAGTTGATGCTTGACTTCCTTGCTAGTGTACACGGGGCTGATGGGAGTGACGGTCGCCCCGGCCCTGAGGGCGCCAAAATAGGCAATTACGTATTGAGGGCAGTTCAGCAGAAACAGAGCAACCCGATCGCCCTTGGCCACGCCCAGGTCTGCCAAAGCCGTGGCGAACCGGTCTACAAGTTCATGCAGCGTGCGGTAGCTGATCTTCTTGCCATAGAAGATGAGGGCGGTATTATTGGCGTACTTGTCTGAGGCCTCGTCAAAGATCTCCGGAATAGATTGGTCGGGGATTTTCACCTCCTCCGGAACCCCTTCAGGATAAAATTTCAGCCATGGTTTCTCCATATATAATGCCTTTGCATCCATATTTTATCCTCACATTTTCTTGGGCCCTTCGGGGCACCAGATGCTAGATACTAGATACTTGATCCTAGATATGTGAACTCAGTTCGTATTTCTATCAAGTATCCAGTATCTAGCATCCAGTATCCTTCATTGCTTTTTAATCCAATGGCGCCGTACAAACGCGGCAGGTCTTACGGGTGGCCACGTTTCTGATCTTGCACCTTGGGCACTCTTCTTCGATCTTGTCGCGTAACCACGGGAGAAGGCCATCCGGCATGTAGAGAAGGATGAACAAAATGACAACCGCGAACATTAACATGCGAAACTCGGGCCAAAAGCGCAAGAACTCCAGCACGGGAAAAAGGATAAAGACCGCCCCGACGGGCCCATATATAGTGACTATCCCGCCGAATACTGCCCAGATTACAACCGTGAAGGACATTGAGACCTCCAGAGTGGAGGGGCCAGCAATCCTCATAAAATGTGCATACAGCCCTCCGGCAATCCCGGCAAAAAAACCGCTCAGGCTGAAGGCCAGAAGCTTGTAACGGGTAGTGTTGATGCCCGCAGTCCTCACGGCCAGCTCATCCTCCCTGATGGCGTGGAAAATAACGCCGGTATTCGAGTCGGTTATTTTCCACATGATTGTGCACAGGCCGAGCATAAGCACCACGGTAATGTAGTAATCACTGACCCGAGACCTGGAAAGGCGATCCAGGCCAGAGACTCCCAGCTCACCCCCGGTGATACTAGGGATCGCGAAGACAATGCCCATCAGGATAATCGGGAAGGCCAACGTCGTCAGGGCCAAGTAAGTCCCCCGCAGCCTGAGGCAGGGGATGCCGATAATCAGACCGGCCAGAACTGCGGCCAACGCCCCTAAGGGTATGCTGCCCGAAGGAGGTATGCGGGCATGCAGATTCAAAAGGGCTGATGTGTAAGCCCCCACGCCAAAGAAAAGGGCGTGCCCAAAATTCAACTGGCCGGTAAAACCGGAAAGGAGATCCCAACTGGCGGCCAGAATGGCAAAGATACTTGTCAGTATCAGGATGCGAAGCAGGTAAGGATCCTGAGTAACTATAGGCAAGAAGAGCACAGCCAAAAAGAAAAGGAAAACAACAACCCGGCTGGGGAGGACAAGAACTTCCCCTTTAAAGATAGTGTAAAGCCTTCGCAGGTAAAAACCAGCTATAGCCATGCCTATCTCTCTTCCTCAAAGGCGACGCCAAAGAGGCCTTCTGGCCTAATGAGAAGCACTAAGATCATGATGGATAGTGCCACGGAACCCTTCAGAAAAGCTCCCATCGGTATCAAAAAGACCACCAGTGACTCAGCAAGTCCCAGGATATAGGCCCCGACAAAACTTCCCTTGAGGCTGCCTAGTCCGCCCAGAACCACAACAGCCATCATCATGATCAGAGGGTGCATCCACATATGAGGATGAACAACGGAAAGGGGAACCACAACCGCACCGGCAAAGGCTGCCAGGCCGACGGAAACGGCCATGGTCATCATGGCCACCCGGCTCTCGTTCATGCCCATCAGATTGGCCACTTCCCTATCCTGGGCCGTAGACCGAACAGCCAACCCCAGCCGGGTCTTCTTCAATAGTGCCCAAACCCCGGCCAGGATTAAGAGGGCCACGGCAAAGGTCAGCAATTGTTGATAGGCGATCTTCACTTCGAAAATCTTCAAATACCCGGTAACCAGGGCTGGCACGCTCAGGAAGTCTCCGGTGAAGATGAGAAGCATGATTTCCTGCATGGCAATGGCCAGAGCGATGGTGGCGATCAGAACGGCGGCCTCGTGCTCGCGGATTGGATCAATGAACAGCTTATAGCAGATCAGTCCGATCAAAGTGACCAGGCCAATGGCCACCAGCATGGCCAGAACAGGATGAACGCCCATTTGATGGGTGGCGTAATAGATGCAGTAGGAGGCCACCATGTAAAAGGCGGTATGGGCAATATTAACGATGCGGGCCACACCGAAGATCAGAGAAAACCCGATGGCGAGAAGGGCGTAAACACTCCCATTAATCAGACCGCTTATGATTATGTCTATTATCATAAACGCTCAGTATTTTATGCATTTGAGCGATGCCCCACCCCTTTCCTGATAGAAGGGGCTGGGGCCGTTGATCTAACTATTTTTTGTACTTATCAATGATCCAAGGGGCTATCTTGTAAGGAACAATGCCCTTATAGGTGATCTCAGGTGCGTCTTTGCTAGCCTTCCAGCGATTAGGCCAGACACCTTTTAGCTTACCATCCTGCCATTGGGTACCCAGGCTGGTCAGGTAACCAGGCCCCCATTTTAGATCATGAAGATGTCGGCCTTCAGTGTCTTTGGTGTATCTTATTTTGCCGGAGGGCACCATGCACTCGCGGTTTTCCAGTACGGCCACCAGCTTATCCGCATCGAGCGTCCCCGCCTCTTCGATGGTCGGGGCCAGGGTATAGATTATAGCGGCATACGTGTCCGCGGTGTAAGTCGGCACCTCAGCGAACTTCTTAATGTATTTGTCGACAAACGGCGCGGTGAGTTCGTTGTATTCAACTCCCCGGGCATAGGTATTCATGGTCATTACATAATTGCCCATTCCCTCGGTGGCATCCCAGAAACCATCCTTCTGGGCCTCTACATTGATACCGACCTGTGCAGCCGGTATCTTGAGCTCCCCGGCCTGCCTGGCGAAGGTAATCCCCACCGAAGAGGAAAAAGTGGTAAAGATCATGTGCGCGCCCGCACGCTGGATAGCCGAGAGTTCGGCGGTCACGTCCGTGGCCACGGCGGAAGGCCTCCAGATGCCGGCCACCTCCATGCCCATCTTGGGAATAAACCCCTTGGCCGCAGCAACCATCGGGTCAACCCACATCGCCTTTTCTGCGACGATGGCCACCTTCACCTTGGGTATATTCAGCATTTTTTTTAGTATCGCACCCACAGTTGCCATATGAATGAAACATGTCCTGGCTAGGTACATGGAATTAAAAGGGGTGCCACGGAACCAGTATTTGTATCGATCGTAGTTCTGGGCTACCCGGGTGCAGAGTTTGGGGTGGGCCGCCCCGCAACCAATAAAGATTTTCTTGTAGTCCATGGCAATGTCCTGCATGGCTAGGACAGCCTCGGTCCTGAAGCCTCCCACCAGGAAATCCACTTTGTGGCGGGTGATGGCCAGCTCCATGGCATTGGTGGCATCTGTCATGCTTAAAAACTCGTTAGAATCCGCCTTGACGAGCTCAATTTTCATTTTTTTCTTGCCAACCTGGATGCCTCCCTTGGCATTGATCTCCTCAGCAGCCAGGGTGGCCCCATTCCAGTGCCCCTTTCCCTGCACAAACTTCATGGGCCCGATAACACCTATTTTGATGACCTTAGCCCCCCAGGCAGGAGAGCCAATTGTCATCACCAGGCAAACAGCGAGCAAAACGCCTAATACAAATCCAAACCTTTTCATGATTCTTTACCTCCTCTCTCTCAATAATTAAGGTAAATCCCTATGGGGATGCACCCTCTTCAGACCCCTTGGTATCCACCTGGATAACCGGCAAGACCATCTTGGTTCCCAGCTATCCTCCTGGCCTTGCAAATTGAAGGACTGGCTGACCTATGAAAGCTCAAATTCTACTAATGACGGCCTGTACAGCGTAAATTTTTTAATAGGCGAGAGGGAAATCTGTGTCAAGATAAAACATTTTCCTTTTTCAATAGCCACTAAATCTTCACTTTCTTGTTGATTCTGTAGCAAAAGTCACAAATAATTCAGGCCCTACTTTGGATATGATACACTGAATCATATGGAGGTGCTCTACATGAAGACGGATTACAGGACTGTAAGGGTGGAGATAAAGGAAGGGGTGGCCATCTTGAAACTCAACAACCCACCTGTCAACCAACTCTCCGAGCCCTTTGTTAGGGAGATGGCCGATGCCATTATGGAGGCCTTCCAAGACCAAGCGATCAGGGCCGTGATCCTCACGGGTACTGGGAAAAACTTCATTGCAGGGGCCGACATCACCGAGATCAAGGGGGTGACGGACAGAGAACATCTCTTCCCTCGGGTGATGGAGAACAACCGCTTCCTCAACACCATTGAGGATGGTCCAAAACCCGTGATAGCAGCCATCAACGGGCATTGTCTTGGTGGAGGGTTGGAGATCGCCATGGCCTGCCATTACCGAATCGCGGCCCAAGGGGCCCAGGTGGGGCAGCCAGAGGTTCAGATCGGTCTTATCCCCGGGGCAGGCGGGACTCAGAGGCTTCCCCGCCTGGTGGGCCTTCCGGATGCCTTCCAGATGATCATGACAGGCAAGGCGATTCCTGCAGAGCAAGGGATGGAGAAGGGGTGCATCGATGAGGTAGTCCAGCAGGAGAGCCTACTGGAAAAGGCCCTT
>JABXJZ010000137.1:1772-4949 GCA_013375335.1 Desulfobacterales bacterium | reverse complement strand
GGCGCTCAGGGGATTATCATCCATCGTGAAGATGGAGTCCTCATGGGCGGTGCCGATCCCCGCCGACAGGCGTATGCCATCGGGTGCTGAATCCTCAGTCCCGAAATGATTTAGGATCAGAGGGAAAATCGAAAGCCTTCCCGAACGATGAGGTTGGTATGCCCTTGTGCCCCTTGCCTTATCAAGGAGACGATTATATATCCTCAATCTATTACTGACTTACGTCGGTAACGCTAAATATAAATAAAGAAAGGGTGGAAGTTACGTTTCGCAGAGCCTTCCACCCGTGAGTGATAATCTTGGATTACGCTAGGCCGTCACAGCCTCAACGGGAACCTTGATACCCAGCGTTGCCAGTTTTAGGTTGACGAAATTTTGAATTTTGGCCTTGTGCTCTGCCGTCAAATGGTTGAAGCGATCCTGGGTTTCCAGGTATTGGGAAATGGGTTTGAGTTTTTTAGGTTCAATGTTGATCTTATATTCCCGGTTTTCGAACTCCCACATGGTCCACATTCCGGTCTGGACGGCGAGTCTCGCAATCTCAATTGTCTTATCGGCCGGGAAACCCCATCCTTTGGGGCAGGGAGCGTGGATATGTAAGAATGCAGCTCCCTCAATATTTAAGGCTTTCCTGACCTTGTTCATCAGATCGATGGGATACCCGATCGATGCCGTTGCCACGTACGCGACCGAAGGATGGCCTCCGACAATCATTTTTGCCAGGTCCTTCGGCCAGAGTTTTTTCCCCTCTGGAACAACCGGCCCAGGGGGAGTAAAGGTTGTCCTGGCCCCATAGGGTGTGGTGGGGGAGACCTGAATCCCCGTGTTCGCATAGGCTTCATTGTCGTAGGCGATGAAGAGAAGATCGTGATTTCTGTACATCGCTCCCGACAGGGCTTGGAGACCAATGTCAGAAGACCCCCCGTCACCCGCCATAACAATGACGTTGGGGAATGTCCCTTTATATTTCCCCTTCCTGATTCTCGCCTCGTAGGCCGCCGAAATTCCGGAACCAATTCCGCCGCCATTGGTGATTTGGGCATGAATCCAGGGGACAGCCCAAGGTACACAGAGGTAGCTCGTGTTGGCCACATACATGCACCCGGTCGGGCCGATAAAGATTGTGTCCTTTCCCGCCGCTTTTGCAACCAACCGATAGTTGATCGCAGGACCGCACCCTGCGCACGTCCTGTGTCCCGCCACATAATAATCATCCATTGGTGCTTTCGCCAGCGATCTGATTCGAACAAGTTTGCTTTTTTCTACCTTTTGAGTCGCCATGGAACTCCTCCTTGTTCTTAGCATTACTCGTTGAAGTGTTTATTCTTCGAAGCCTAGCCAATAGACGGGCTTTTCGATTTTTCCGGATTCGGCAATCTTCTTCAGCTTCTCGGCTATGAAAGAGAACTCATTCAACGTGATGGGCTCTCCACCAAGTCCGCCCATAAAAGAGGCAATCAAGGGTTTTTGGGGAGCATCGTAAAGGGATGCACAGACCTCAGGGGCCAAAATTCCTCCACCCCTGGCGATACCAAAGGAACTATTCGTCTCGATGACTCCCACGGCCTTGAATTTGGAGAGGCTTTCCTGTAAGGCATCTGTGGGCCATGGTCTGATAAACCGAATTTTTACCAGTCCGACCTTCACCCCCTTTTCCCGCAAATGCTTTATGGCATACCTCGCCGTATGCGCGTGGGCTCCGTTGATGAAGAAAACGAATTCCGCATCGTCGGTCATGAACTCCTCAACAAAGGGCGCATATTTTCTGCCAAAGATTCTGCCGAAGTCGTCGATGACTTCCTCAATGACCGGCATAGCAGCCATCATCGCGTTGTGTCTCATGGCCTCCAGGGCAGGTCCTTGACCGGGAAAAATCTGAGGCCCATGCCCCACCGGATTTTGGGGATTTAGTGGATGCACGGGTTGATAGGGTGGGAGGAATTCATCGACCTGGGACTGCTCAGGAATTTCAACCTCACCGGGGATGTGGCTGACGAAATAACCGTCATGACAGTTAAACTGGGGCAATCTCACTTGAGGGTCTTCCCCGATTCGGTAATATATCAACGTGTTGTCAAAGACCTCTTGGGGTGTTTCTGCCCAGCCCATAATCCAACCCTGATCACGACAGCCCAGGGCATCGGTGTGCTCGGAACCAAAGTCCCCAGGGGGATCCAGTGTCCGATCAGCAATGAGCATTTGGACGGGACATCGTCCTCCGGAAATGGGGGAATAGGTTTCAAATGCGTAGGTAACTCCCACTCCAGAACTACCAGTAAACGTCCGGGCTCCTGCTGCCGAGGCCCCGTGGCTGATGGATAGTTGGGCATGCTCTCCATCTGCGTGAACGAATTCTGCGTCCAATTCACCATTTGCCACCATCTGGGAAAGTATCATCATAACCCCTGTGTAAGGACGAATGGGAAAGGACGTGATGACATCAACATCGGCCATCTTGACAGCCGTTGCGGTAGCGCCTAGACCTGTTAAAAATTTCTTGGTTCCCATTTGACTCACCTCCGAGTGTGTTTAGAAAAGCTTTTCCAACCGTACCACGCCATCTTCAAAGTCCAGTTCAGGGACCCTCTCGATGGCACCAACCGGACAGACATTTGCACAGATGCCACAGCCTTTGCAGTATTTCAACTTAAAGGTTATCTCTTCTTCGATGATCTCAACGGCCTGGTCGGGGCAGAAGATCCAGCAGCTTTTGCACATTGTGCATTTCTCATGGTCGATAACGGGGCGAAGAACCCTCCAACACCCAGTAATCATACTTTCCTGTTCACCGTTGGGTGGCGGGGCCTCAACGATTCCCGCTTCCGGCAGAAGCTTTTCTTTCTGTATTTTGACTTCATAAGACTTCATCTGTATCCACTCCTTTCCTTAATGGTTAGAGTTCCTTGATGGTTACCTCGTCAAATCCTCTTTTTGCGGCTTCCGGATTTCCCACCTCAGACATTAATGAATCGATCCTCACACATCCCGATACCTTGGCCGCAGCACCCGCAAGGACGGCTCCGATCCCTATTCCAACACCAGCCGCATCCGCTCCTCCTTCGGACCCGGAAAAATCGATCACCACCTTTGGGCAGATTCCCATCGCATCGACGCAGGCAATCTTTTTCAGGGGCTTCTTGTCCGGGATGAATTTAAGGATTTCTTCCGGACTGCGGG
>JABXJZ010000137.1:0-1672 GCA_013375335.1 Desulfobacterales bacterium | reverse complement strand
CATCGCATCGACGCAGGCAATCTTTTTCAGGGGCTTCTTGTCCGGGATGAATTTAAGGATTTCTTCCGGACTGCGGGAAGTGTTTACGATGAGACATCCGTCGCCTTTCATTCCCAGTAAGACATTGACACCCTTGACCAAGGTGGGCTCCACCAATACAACAATTTCGGGGTTGTAATTCTCGTACAGGTATTTTTCCTCAATTTCAGAGTCGCTGATCCTGGCATATTTCCTTACTGGGACATTAACCCGATCCGGTAAATCCACATAATTATCAAAAGCCTGGATGAACTTTCCTTCTTTGGCCGCAGCAGCTGCCAGACATTGCGCCACATCTCGTGCTTCCTTATCCTGGACAACCCCCGATGCCCAGACGGTTATTTCTTGAACCTTTCCCATCTGACAATCCTCCCTTCAGAAGATAGTTGTTTTTTTGATGAATGGATGATACCAATTCTCAATTCCTCTCCCACCTCCTTCCTCTTGATCCATGGCTTTGGGTCTTCTTGCTCAAAGACATCTGCTCCTCTGTGTTCCTTCAATCAACTGTTTGACCCACATTGATCCGCTTTTTTACCTCTTCCAATGCCTTTTGGAAATCCTCCATATCAATTCGCGGAAATTTGCCGACCTGAGCGGATCTGTCACCAGAGGGAAAATGCTTCTGTATAGCTGCCAACCGCGCTCTCCTGCAAACACTCTCGATGTCCGATCCCACAAATCCTTGGCTAATCCTTGCCAGCTTCTTCAAATCGCGTGTTTCGATTCCCAAGTCTTTGGCATGGATTCCAAATATCTCGAGGCGTTCCTTTTCGTCAGGCGCGTCAAATCTTACGACGGAGTCAAAACGGCCTGATCTGATCAAGGCGGGATCCACCAAGTCCATCCGGTTGGTTGTGGCAATTATTATCAAGTCTTTGAAGTCCTTTGCTTTATCGATTTCTCTCAAGAGCTGATTAACGATCCTTTGCGATACGCCCGAATCGACGGTTGCCCTTCTGATCGGAGCGATTGAATCGACCTCGTCAAGCAATAAAATACACGGAGCGACCTGCTTTGCCCTTCGAAAAACATCCTCCAGTTCCTTCTCAGACTCCCCAACCCAACGGGAGAATAGCGCCGAACTGTAGATGCTAATGATGGGTAACTCCAATTCACCGGCAATCGCTCTGGCCAGGAGCGTCTTTCCTGTTCCAGGACCGCCGACAAAAAAGAATCCTCTTGGCAACAAACCGTTGATATCTTTTCCGTTGACCGACGGTTTCAGGCAAAGATCGATGAGAGAAATCAGGTTTTTCTTAACCTTCCTGAGCCCCCCCACATCGGCCAATCTAATCCCGGGCCTTTCAGGTAGGAACTCTCTCAGAGCACTGGGCTCTGTCTCTCTATAGGCAGTCAAGAAATCCTGATTCTTGATATGCAGTTCCAGCTGATCTGCTTTTGAGGGGTCTTCGCCACGGCTGCGCATTTGGGAAAGGATTCGACGGAGGGCTACCATGCCTGCCTCTTTAACGAGGGCCGCAAGATCTGCGCCTACGAAACCGTGGGTGAGTTCGGCCAATTTTCCGAGGTCCACATCTGCATGGAGGGACATCGGCCGCGTATGGATTCTCAGGATCTCCAACCGTGCAAGCCTGTTCGGCGGATTGATCATAATCTCGCGATCGAAACG
>JABXJZ010000136.1 GCA_013375335.1 Desulfobacterales bacterium | reverse complement strand
AACAACTTCCTAGAAAAGAGGACTTCTTATCCCATCTCTGTTTGAAGGCAGGGCTTCCGGACGACAGCTGGAAGACAGAGAAACTCCAAGTATCCACCTACCAGGTTCAGGCATTTGAAGAGGAGAAATCTCCGACTTTGAAGTAGATCCGCTACTTAATGAGCCTTACCGACCTTATCATAATATCCGTTATCGGGACGGGAATATCCTCTATATCCGTTCAATTGATTACAGTCAGGGAATTTCTCTCCCAGTTCTATGGGAATGAGATCACCATATCCCTTGTCCTTTTTTGCTGGCTGATGGTGAGTGGTCTTGGCTCCCTCGCATCAAAACTCCTGAAAAGGAAATCCATAACCCTTTATTCCATCCTTGCCCTCATCACAGGCCTCTTTCCCCTGATCCAGATAACTGCAATAAGGCTCTTCAGGGACGCCATCTTCATCCACGGAGAATCTCCGGGCTTTTATCCCGTCTTTTTTTTCATTCTGATCTTGAGCGCACCTTACACATTCTTCATTGGTTTTATACTCCCTTACTCACTGGCCGTTATCAAGGCCACCAGGCAGACATTCACAGCGGGGAAATTGTACATCCTCGACAACATAGGGGATATAACAGGTGGGGTCCTGTTCAGCTTTATCCTGGTATATTTCCTTAGTCCTTTCAAGATAATAGCCCTCACCTCCTTTCTTCTCATCCTCATCTCCCTGGCTCTTATTCTTTGTTTAAGAAGATATTTCCTCTTCATGGGGGCCTTTTTGTCCGTCGTTGTCTTCTTTGCCTTTGCCTTTGAAAAGAGGTTCGAACTCTCTACCCTCGCTAACCAATATGGCTTGAATATAGTAAGCTACAGGGAATCGCCCTACGGGAGGATTGTCTTAACGAAGGAAAGGGGGGAGTATACGTTCTGGGAATCTGGATCACCGATCTTTTCCACCTTTAACATAACAACTGCCGAAGAGAAGGTCCATTATCCCCTCTGCCAGCTTGACAGAGTAGAGGATGTCCTTCTGGTATCGGGGGGTATGGGTGAGACATTTGATGAGATCTTGAAGTACTCGCCCCATCGTATTGACTATGTTGAGCTAGACCCCACATTGATCAAGGTGGCGAGCCAATCTGGTCTCTTAAGCCCTCATGAGCAGGTGAATATCATCCTCACTGATGGCAGGGGTTACATAGCTGAAGGGAGGAGGAGGTACTCAGCTATAATCGTTGATCTGTCGGAACCCGATACCTTCCAGCTAAACCGATTCTATACAAAGGAGTTCTTTGACAGGGCAAAGGGGGTCTTGAGGAAGGACGGGGTGCTCTCATTCTCCCTCATTGCAAACCCTAACTACCTCTCAGAGGTCAGGGTCAAAAAACTATCCTCCATCTTCAACACAGTGAAGGGGTATTTTCAGAATGTCCTCCTCATCCCCGGCGAAGAGGTCTATTTCCTCGCGAGCGATGGAGAGCTCGACGCTGATATTCCACGGAGGCTGAGGGAAAGATCCATTGCCACGTCTTATATCCAAGGCTTCTATTACGGCAATGTTACCGAGGAGAGGATAAAGTCCATCAATGATGCCATGAACCCAGATGAATTCATCAACACCGACTTTCAGCCCAGGGTCATAAACATAATGTTCACGGAGTGGTTCAAAAAATACGGGACATCGCCGAATTGGTTTATCGGGGCCCTGCTTGGATTGCTCGTCTTTTACCTGTTCTTCATAAGAAGGGAGGAATACGTTCTCTTTTCTACCGGCTTTGCTGCCATGGGTGTGGAGATGTTGATCTTATTCTCCTTTCAGGTAATCTATGGCTATATCTATCTTAAGGTAGGTGCTATAATTACTTGTTTCTTGCTTGGTCTTCTGCCCGGTGCGGTACTCGGAAATAGATGGAAAAAGAGAGGTAAGCACGTGCTCATGAATGCAGAGGTTGGAATGCTCCTCCTGCTTGCAGTGTATCTGATATGGGCAAGGTTCTATCAGTCCAGAGTACCGGAGCTCATCTTCTTCCTGTATGGATTTAGCTTTTCACTGCTATGTGGGGTTCAGTTTCCCGTTGCCGCGGAGATAATTGGGGAGGAGAAGAGCCCTGCAGCCGGTCTCTTTGCCGCTGATCTGGTGGGTGCTGGTGCCGGCACCCTTGCAATTGGCACCTTGTTGATCCCCCTCTTGGGTATTCAGGCTGCTATTATTGCCCTGATCTTGATAAAGGCTGCGAGCACTATGCTTATCCTGAGGGCTTATAGAATTAGGTGAGGAGGTCGTTCTCAGGTGAGACGTTATATAACCAGAAAGGAATTCTTGAGGGAGATGGGGCTTCTGTCCCTTCTCATAGCCACAGATGGGCACTGTTTCTGGGGCAAAGACAAAGAACGGGAAAAGGCCGATATTAGGGGCCGCGTCTTTAAAGGTGATGCCCCCAAGAAGCCATGGAAGTGGTCAATTGAGGGGTTCTACTATACGACGAACGGCGAAGATGTGCAGTGTATGGTATGCCCAAACCGATGTTACCTGACTCCCGGGGACAGGAGTGTGTGCAGGTCAAAGGTAAATATAGCCGGAAAGCTTTACTCCATTGCCTATGGGAACCCATGTTCGGTCCATATTGACCCCATCGAGAAAAAACCCCTCAGCCATTTTTATCCGGCCACCGAGGTATTTTCCATAGCTGCTGCCGGGTGTAACTTCAGATGTCTTAACTGTCAGAACTGGGAGATCTCCCAGAGAAAACCCGAAGAGGTCCACCACGGCGAACTCTTTCCAGCTGACGTCGTCAGGTTGACCAAGGAAAGGAATATACCCTCCATTGCCTACACCTATTCAGAACCTATCTCCTATTACGAGTATATGTATGATACCGCAAGGCTTGCCCGAGAAGAGGGCATAAAGAACGTCTTGGTCTCAAACGGGTATATCAATAAAAGGCCATTGGAGGACCTCAGCCAATACCTCGATGCTGCCAATGTGAACCTCAAGTCATTTGACGATGACATCTACAGGAGGCTCAATGGCGGAAGGCTCCAGCCAGTCCTCAATACATTTAAGGTTCTTCACGAGAAGGGGATCTGGTTTGAGATGACCACCCTTGTTGTCCCCGGGTATGTGGATAAACCGGAGATGATAAAGCGGATGTGCGGCTGGATCCTAAAGGAGCTCGGACCCGATTATCCCCTCCACTTCTTGCGCTTCTTTCCCCGCTATAAGCTAAACAGGCTGCCTGCTACCCCAGTGAGAACGCTGGAGGAGCTAAGGGATATAGCACTGAGGGAGGGTATACACTATGTGTATCTTGGGAATGTGCCCGGTCACGAAGCATACGATACTTACTGCCATAATTGTCATAAGCTTCTGATTGAAAGACACGGCTACTACATTGCCAAATTCAACATAAACCATGGCAGGTGCAAGTTCTGCAAAACACCCATCCCCGGAAGATGGGGAAGCTAGCTAACTCCCAGGTAATGAAATCCTCATTATCAGCAGGAAATTCTTGCTATTCTCAGCGGCTTGCTGTATTTGGCGATTAAATCCGAATCTCGAATATCGAAATCGGAAACACTGACCAAATTTCCGAAATTCAAATGACATAGACGAAAGCCCATGTCTAAACGGGACTGATGCTGTTTTGAACATTGGGGAATTAGGATTTTGGATTTGCTTCGAATTTCGTGCTTCGTATTTCGAATTTAAGGATAACCCGTGAATAGACTGGAATTAAAGTCTGCAACTTAGTAAGTCCAAGCTCCTTCGGGCTAGGTTTCATGGAAATCCTTATCTTAGGTTCTGGTACAACTGTTCCCCTTGCGGAGAGGGCCTCACCTGCTTTTGCCATCTTCATCGAGGACCAGCTCTTCTTGATGGATATAGGCCCTGGAACAGTCAGGCAAATGGCGATTGCGGGACTTAGACACGAAGATGTTGACTACATCGGCATCAGTCATTTCCATCCAGATCACACAGCTGACCTTATCCACTTCATCTTCGCTACAAGGCATCCCCCTGTCCTCAGTAAGAGGAAGCCGTTCACCATCATAGGGCCAAGGGGATTCAATCAGTTCTTGAGGCGCTTGAGGAGACCCTTTGGCAACTGGCTCGATCTCCCCCCTGACCTTTTGCGGATAGAGGAACTAAGTACGGTGAGGAGAAACAAGAAGGAATTCGATAACTTCACAGTGCTATCCGCCCCGTTAAACCATACTCCCCATAGTCTTGGCCTCAGGATAGAGGATAGGGCGGGAAATAGTATCGTCTATTCAGGAGATACCGGTTACTGCGATGGAATTATAGACCTGGCCAAGGGTGCAGATCTCCTGATACTTGAGGCTTCGTTTCCTGACGGGGAAGAGATTATGGGGCACCTAACCCCCTCTCAGGCAGGCCGTATAGCTACTCGCTCAGGGGTCAAAACGCTCGTCTTAACCCACTTTTACCCGGAATGTCTGAGGAGTAACATAGGATCGCAATGCCGGAACACGTACCAAGGAGAGCTTATCGTGGCAGCTGATCTGATGTCTTTATCGGTGGGTTAAAATTGCTCCTCTTCTCCACCAGGTTCGTAGAAGAAAGGGGACAGATTTATTTATTGACTATAGTGACCAGAACCGAAATTTAAAACAAAAAATAAATCTGTCACCTTTTCATGACATCTCCTGCAAAAGACTGAGCATGAGGAACTATCCCTAGTGGACCGGTTAAGCCATGCAGGCGGATGAAATCCCCTATCAGAATTAGATCGCTAAGTGCAATTTTCCTCAGCTACTCCAAAATCTCCAGGACACATCTCTTCTTCATCTTGGCCGAAGCCGCATTCAGTATAGTTCTTATCGCTACGGCGGTTCTTCCTTGTTTGCCGATTATCTTGCCGAAATCCTCTTTGGCTACCCTGAGCTCAATCACAGAGGTCTGCTCTCCCTCTATTTCCGTGACCACGACTTCCTCTGATTTATCCACTAGCGCCTTGGCTA
>JABXJZ010000469.1 GCA_013375335.1 Desulfobacterales bacterium | reverse complement strand
CAGGTGAACATCCATGTGCGCATCAGTGGAGATTGCAATCTTGACGCCTTTCTCCTTTGCCTTTCGACAGTTGATGTCCGATAGATCTAATCTCTCTGGGTAGGCATTCAGTTCTAAGACCTTTCCATTAGCCTTACAGGCATGTATGATCTTATCCATGTCTACCTGATATGGTTCCCTTTTCCCGATGATCCTGCCGGTGGGATGGGCGATTATATCTACATGTGGATTCTCTATCGCCTCTATGATCCTCTTGGTCATCTCATCTCGAGGCTGACTAAACCTGGTATGCACTGCAGCAACTACCAGATCTAACTCTCTTAAGATCTCGCCAGGCAAATCCAGTTGACCGTTTGATCTGATATCGACCTCGATCCCACTTAATATCTTGAAATCCTCTGAGGTTCGATTCAGCTGGGCAATTTCCTCAATCTGCTTTAGGAGCCTCTCAGGGGTGAGCCCATTGGTGATACCCACCGTGGGAGAATGATCACAGATAGCGACATATCGGTAGCCCCTATTCTGAGCCGCCCGTGCCATCTCCTCTGGGCTGTTTTTCCCGTCAGTCCAATTGGTGTGAACATGAAGATCGCCCTTGATGTCTTGCACCTCGATCAGGGAAGGCAGGTTCCAACCCTGGGCGGCCTCAATTTCGCCCCAGTCTTCCCTTAGTTCCGGGGGGATGTAAGGAAGGTCGACCGACTTAAAGATCTCCTCTTCTGTTCTTCCTGCGATGCTTCTTCCATTCTTGAACACGCCGTATTCGTTAATCTTCAATCCCCTATCCACTGCCAATGACCTGATTCTTATGTTGTGGGCCTTGGATCCGGTGAAATAGTGAGAGGCGGCACCGAAGCTCTCGGGCTGTACCACTCGGAGATCAACCTGAACTCCATCCTTAGTCACGATGCTGGATTTGGTGGCTCCCTTGGCTACTACCTTCTCAGTTTCAGGAAGATTGATAAATGCCCTCATCACGTTTTCGGGATGATCCGAAGAGGCGAGAATATCCACATCCGCAATGGTCTCCCTCATCCTCCGTACAGAACCAGCCAGGGTAACCTGTTTTATCTCTTCTAGCTTTTTGAGCTCTTCCAAAATACTCTGCGCTCTAGGATAAATAAAGGCCAGCGGGAGCCTTTCTTTGTACTTTCGCACCTGCCGGATTCCCTGAATGATGTTCTGCTCCACCTTCTCGCCCAGACCGTGAAGGCCCCTGAGCCTTCCCTGCTCCGCCGACTTCTCCAGCTCGTCTATAGTCTTTACGCCCAACTTGTCATGGACGAGCTTAGCATGCTTGGGGCCCATGCCGGGAATCTTCAAGAACTCGGTCAAGGGGGCATATTCGGATTTCTTCAACTCCTCATAGTAGGCAAGTTTTCCTGTCTCCAGAAGTTCTTTGATCTTTTTAGCGATTCCCTCACCTACCCCAGGAAGACGTCCTATTTTGCTTTTATCTTCCAGAGAAG
>JABXJZ010000468.1 GCA_013375335.1 Desulfobacterales bacterium | reverse complement strand
TGGCATGCTCTTCCCAGTGCGGTTCTCAGCTTCAATGATCACATCCTTCTCTACAAACTCCATCGCGGTAGGCGTCATCCTCTCTCTGAGAATCTCGGAGACAGACTTGGCCGCGTCGAAGAGGTCATTGAATGGAATATAAAGTGTCATGAACGAATGGGGCATCTTAATCAGTTTGATTATGACTTTTGTCACAACCGCGAGAGTTCCCTCAGAGCCAATTATGAGTTGCATCAGGTCATAGCCCGTAGAATTCTTAACGATCTTACCGCCTAGATTGAGAACCTTACCATTGGGTAAAACCACCTCCAAACCGAGGATGTAGTCCCTAGTCTTACCATACTTCACACCGTTCATGCCCCCCGCGTTCGTGTTAACGTTTCCACCTATCGCTGAGGTCCGTTCACCTGGGTCAGCTGGATAGAACAGTCCCCTCTTCTCGACCTCAGCCCTAAGATCCGAGAGTACAACCCCCGCCTCGACGACCGCCATAAGATTGTCCTCGTCAATCTCTAAGATGCGGTTCATCTTCTCAAGGGAAAGGAGAATGCCTCCGTGAACTGGTACAGCTCCATTACATAGGCCTGTCCCTTGCCCCCGAGGCGTCACGGGTATCCTCTTCTCGTTAGCTAAGGATAGAATTCTTGAGACGTGTTCTGTACGTTCGGGCTTGACCACAACTTCCGGTAGAGCCTTCAAACCAAGAGGCGTCTCATCTGTGGCGTACTTCTCAAGGTCGACCTTATCCGCTAATACGTTTTCGTCCCCAACCATATCATGGAGACCAAACAAAACATTCTTAGTGACTTTCCCATAACCCATCTGATCACACAGCTACCTTTTCGTGTAACGCTATCTCGTTCTTTGTGTCTTTGCCTTGAACCGAGTTCCGTGTTAGAGTAGTTGATGACGCAGTTAAATGAAGCGGTAGACTTATCTCACAACAGCAAGTCCACTTCCATCCCTGAACCTAGACCAAATCTTGTTTCTTCACTGAAAGCTATTGATACAACTGCAAAACAACCTTCTTAAGGTCACTCAGGAATTTCTCAAATGGCGTGTGTTGACAGTTTAGGACGGCTTGGGAATGGGAGGTGTCGTACCAGTCAAACCAGGTGAACTCCTTCGAATGGTCTCTTTCGGCTGATATTTCGAAGACCTCGCAGATTCTCTCGGCATAGTTCTTGCCGAGCATCTGCCAACTCTTACCTCCGGCAATGTTGAACACTCTATTCCTCGCCCCGTTCCCCTCGAGAGAAGAGAGAAAGGCGGCGACCACGTCTCTCCTATCGACGAATTCCACCCGCTGATCAGCCCTATACTGAAGCACATCGGGTAGCTCAAAGAACTCGGCGCCAAAAATGCCTGATATCCTGAGGACCGTATAGGCTACACGAGCCCCCCGGATCAGTTTTTCAGACCTTATCTTGCTCTCAGAATAGTTGTCGATGGCTGATAGAGCATGATAC
>JABXJZ010000135.1 GCA_013375335.1 Desulfobacterales bacterium | reverse complement strand
GGAAAACTACCTAAAGGTACCATTTATGGCAGGGAAGGACCCAAGTGAGTCAAAGAGGAAACCGCAGGGGGAGAATTTTGTTTCCCGGCGTAAGCTAGGAGAAATATTAATAGAATCAGGTCTCTTGACCAGTGACAAGCTACAGGACGCCTTAGAGGTTCAGAAAAGGACGGGTAAGAGATTGGGAGACGCCTTGATCGAGATGAGGCTCATTTCAGAAGAGGAAATAGCCTTTGCCTTGGCTATGCAACTCAAGATTCCCTTCCTCGATCTCAAGGACCACCTCATTGAAGGCGATGTCATTGATTGTGTACCTGAGGAGGTCTGTCGGAAATTTGTATGCATTCCCGTAAATATGAAAAATAGCATACTCGACGTTGCGATGGCTGATCCTCTCGATTTGAATGTAATGAAAGATCTTCAGTTTATAACTGGTTACACTATTCATCCGGTTATCTCCACCCGGACCCAGATAATTGACAAGCTTCAAAGACATTACCATCCTGAGAAATCAATTGAGGAGGTTGCTGATGAGTTTGTCGAGGATATTGGCATGGAATTTCTTCCTGAGGAACCGGAGGAACAGAAGGTCGAAGAAGAGGAATTCGAATCGTTAAAGGATTCACCTTTTATAAAGATGGTTGATCTCGTCATTAGGAATGCCATCAAGCAAGGAGCAAGTGATATTCATATTGAGGCACAGGAAAGCCAGGTGAGGGTTAGAAATCGGGTCGATGGGGTACTACAGGACTCTATCAAGCTCCCAAAATGGACTCAACCTATTATTATCTCGCGCATAAAGGTCTTGGCCGGCTTGAATATAGCAGAGAGGAGGCTTCCCCAAGACGGGAGGATAAAGGTGAAGGCAAGAAACATGTCTGTAGACCTGAGAGTATCGACACTTCCCACCTATTATGGTGAAAAGGCGGTGGTGAGGATCCTCAACAAGGAAATAGCGTCTATTTCACTGGATCAACTTGGATTTAGCGAGAAGAATACGGCGATATTAACGAATTTTATCCACCGCCCTCAGGGTATTGTCTTGATTACAGGTCCCACTGGCAGTGGAAAAACCTCAACCCTCTATGCCTGTATGCAGGAGGTCAGGTCGGACGAGGTAAATATCATTTCCGTTGAAGATCCTGTGGAATATGAGTTAGCTGGTATCAACCAGGTACAGATAAATGAGAAGGTTGGCCTTACCTTTCCTTTTGTTCTGCGATCGATTTTGAGACAGGATCCAAACGTGATAATGATAGGAGAGATAAGAGATGAGGAGACGGCTGAGATAGCTGTTCAGGCCTCCTTGACTGGACATCTGGTTCTTTCAACTCTCCATACAAATGATGCCCCCTCTGCCATCACACGACTCGTAGATATAGGGATACCACCATATCTCATTGCCGCTTCTGTAGTTGGGGTTGTTGCACAGCGGTTGGTAAGAAGGATATGTCCTGATTGCAGGGAGGAGTATTTACCTAGTAGAGATTCTCTGGCTAGACTTAATCTGGATCAAGATGATCTTCCCTTTAAATTCTACAGGGGGAAAGGGTGCAGCAATTGCAATAATAGGGGTTTCAAGGGCCGCACGTCTATTGAAGAGATAATGATCATGGGTCCTAAAATAAGGGAACTCATTCAATCCTCAGGTACGGCCGATACCCTGAGGGAAGCAGCAATGGCAATGGGGATGACCACCTTAGGGATTAGTGGCATGAAAAAGATAGAGATGGGAATAACCACCATAGAAGAGGTTTTAAGGGCCGTACACGAAAAGGAGGAACTGACAACAGTTTGCCGCTATTGTGCAAAGAATATTAGCCTAGATTTCAAGGACTGCCCGTATTGCAAAAATCCTGTCGTTCCTACCTGCACCTCTTGCAATCGCATAGCACAACCAGATTGGTTGGTGTGTCCGTACTGTAGAAATGACTTGAAACCTGAGGGTTAAAGACTCTTAGCGCTGCCCACATATCACGGCACGTCATAGTGAAGTACAACCCCTCGATTCTTCAGCTTTTCTCACGGTATCTTTCTTCAGGGACAAATAAGCATTTACATGGTGACCGGCTAGGGGTTCTCCCCGTGCCCACTGTCTCTCAAGTGCCTGTTCCAGACCAGGACTGTCAGCCTGGATGGGCGGCACGGACTTTGCGTACTTAGTCCCGTTGCTGGAGAAAGGTACGCGCATCTTCCACAGGCCGTGGCGTTATTGTGATGCAAGGGGATTTATTTCTTGACGGGTTTTTCATTTTGGTGTTATCTAGAACTGGTAAGGCAACAGGTTTCAGTGCCACAGGGGCGGATCTAAATGCAGTGCAAACACCATCCTAAGAGGCCAGCGGAGTTCTTCTGCGCCACGTGTAATGCTCCGCTATGCAAGGAATGTGTTGAAGAGGTGAGGCCTCGAGAGTATTTCTGCTATGAGTGCGCCATGCTACATTCCGTTTCTGAAGTTGGGAACTCCATGCGTGAGAAGCGGGAAGAGGAAGAAGAGAAGAAACTAAAAAGAAGGAGAAAATGGGGCCCCTTTCACTATTTCGTAACCGTCTCCTCTGCACTGATTCTAGTAATGTGGGGGGTCATTATCTTTGGTGGCCAAAAGGCTCCTCCCAGGAGCATTGATCATGCTACGAAGGGGCGGGTCCTCTTGTTCATGGTAGACGGCGCTATCAGGCGTTTTGCCCTTTATGAAGGGAACAGATATCCGGAACAGCTCACTGATCTCATTCCGGAGTACTTGCCACTGAGGGAGAGCGAAATTGCTCATCTAAAGAGATTATCCTATCAAAGTGACGTAAGGGTAGGCTACCGTCTGTCTCTTGCCAATCCCACGCCGGGGGAGATGAATATCGTCCTATCGCCCAAGGGCATCGAGTATACATCCCCGTCAGGTGGAGGAGCCTAGATGGAGAAACGGGCTGGCTACACCTTGACAGAGTTGATCTTGATAATCGCCATTTTAGGTATTCTGTCTGTTACTGCTGTTCCACTCTATGGCACGTGGATGCAGCGAGCCCATGGAACTGAAGCTACATTCATACTGAAGCAACTCATGGATGCCGAGGTCATATATTTTCTGGAGCATGAAACCTTTTTCCCTCAAGATAAGGTATATACCGTAACCCATGCAGGAATGTCAGCACCAGCAGACGCAGTAGATAAGATTCAAGAGGCCCTGAAGATCTATATTCCAGTCGGCCACAAGCTTGACTTCACTATTTCGGCCACAGCAACTAATTGTACCGTGATTATATCGTCTACCCAAAACTCCTTTGCCCTTTTTGCAAATGGAGACACATTCATCAGGGGGGATCTGGATACGACCGGAAAAGTTGTTATATTTTAGAAATAAATCATGAATCTCGAATCACTATTTAACAATTTCGTCAGCAGCGGGACAAAATCCCTAGACCTAGAAACCGTAAAGAAATTTAGAGTCCTCAATCTATTTCTCTTTGTCTTCGTTCTTTTCTCCCCCTGCCTCGGCCTGTTCTATTTCTTTATCGGGGCGGATCTTCTCTTCTATGTTACCATTATCGCCGGTCTCTTAGGGGTCTCGGCCCTAATTCTCCTAAGAGAGACAAAGAATCTCGTAGTAGCGGGAAATTATGCCTTTTTTGTGCTCTGGGCCACTTTCTTGATCATTAGATGGAATACTGGAGCCATGACTGAAGGCGGTATGATCCTTTTATCCTGGATATGGAATGCCGTCCTTATCCTCATGGCTATCTTCATTACAGGATATCTATGGGGAACGATCTGGGCGATTTTAATATTTGTTGAAGCCGGTGTTGCAGTTTATCTATTTAGGGGCGGTTACCAGTTTCCAAACCTCATACCCCCTGACATTTCGCCTGTCTATTCCCTGGGGGCATACCTCTTAGGCCTTCTGGTCATCCTTTTAATCGCGTTTCTGTATGAAAGGGAAAGGGCTGATATCGCTGACAGGGAGCGACAGAAATCCAAGGCCCTCGTTGAGGCGAAAAGCTATGTCGACACTATCATTGAGAGATTTGCTTTCCCTACTTTTGTAGTTGACAGGGAACACCGCGTGATTCAGTGGAATCGTGCCTGTCAGCGCCTGACAGGTGTGCCTGCGGAGGAGATAATTGGTAAGAAGGTTCATGCCTCTTTGTGTGTCGACAACCAGTGGAGTCTGGCCGACATTCTTATAGAAGATCCAGATTCTATAGTAGAGAGATTTTCTGGCTCTATTATTTCCAGGACGGACAGCGGGTACCTTGAGGTTGGAATTCCCCTTCCTGCCATAAGAGAGGGTATTGAGGCAATTGTAACCGTCGCACCTATTCGCGACATAAACGGCTCTATTAACGGGGCCATAGAGACAATACAGGATGTGAGCAAGCTTCAACAGGAAGTCTACAAGCTGTACGATGACTACGACCAAGCAGTTGAATTGCCATCGGATCCTACCTTTAGGATTGACTCGAAGGGTAAGATTAACTTCTGGAATAAGGCATGTGAGGAGAATTTTGGCTATCCTCGGTCTCAGATGATTGGAAAGAACGCATTGGTCTTCGTTTCGAAATCTACCAGACGGCCCTTTAAGGAAACGATGGTCAGGGCCTTTAAAGGGGAATCATTTAATGGAAAAGAATGGAAGTACTATTCGGCCCAAGCCAACCCGGTATATGTTCTGGCCAGGGGACATCCTGTTCAAGACAGCAGCGGAAAACCCCGTGAATGTGTAATTGTCAATACTGATATAACGGATCTTAGATCGAGAATGGATGACTTAAGGCGAGAGGCAAGCGAGGCGAAGGAAAAACTGAAGGGCATGACCGAGGATTATGCCTTGTTAAGAAAGAATATCGCTGCCTATATTAGAAGGAAGGAGTGACAATTGAGCAGCAAGAGGTAGCTGGCTGTATGTTAGCTCAGCCTAAATAACTTCATAAACCATAATCTCCGCAGTTTTCCCCTTAACCCTTCGTGGGCCGATTTCCCTTATCTTGA
>JABXJZ010000467.1 GCA_013375335.1 Desulfobacterales bacterium | reverse complement strand
CCTCAAGAATCTTTTGCTTGAGAAGCCTGGCTGCATTTCTAATAGCAAACCCATTCAGGGACATATTGGTTGACGAATCAGGAGTCATCGGGATGAAACCTGGATCAATCTGTGGCCTATAATAAACGTCTTCAATTCGCATCCCCAGTTCATCGGCCGCGATTTGGCAATAAGATGTCTCCGCATTGACACCGTTGTCGCATCGCATCCCTAAAATGGTTGCTGTACCATCGGTCCGCTCTATACGTATAGCAATTTCACTTGATCCCGCTGAGTCATCCCATTCATGTGTCCAAGTAAAACCTAATCCATGCATCCTGCCGTTCGGAAGTTTTTCCGTGCCTGGGGGATGCCGCTTCTTATCCCATTCTATTGCTGCTTTTCCCTTTTCAATGCATTCCCTTAGACTATCTCTCACTTGGAATCCCATCTCAGCCTTGCGTTGATTGAGCCATGTCATGTCATGTCCGTCTGCACCATCATTCTTGAGAGCAACCTCTATTGGATCAAGCCCCAGTGCATCTGCGACATGGTCAAAAACTAAAGTTAGGCTAAGACAATTCGGATTTTGTTCACAACGCGTGGGTACATTAATTCCTTTATTTATCTGCACAGCTTCTAGCTTTCCATAGACATGAGGAATCTTCGTATTTTCTAATAAGTGGTGAACGATACCAAAAACAGGAAACCATTGATTGGATAATACAGCTCTCTCCTTCACGGCGGTGATTGTTCCGTCCTTCTTAGCTCCCACCTTAAAATAATGCACCCCTTCATCCATTTCGCCGCCGTAGAAATCCTCCCTTCGATTAAATATCCATTTGACAGGTCTCCCTGTTCTCTTGGCGAGGAGTGCAGCACAATAATGACCACCCATGTTCCAAGGAACTTGACTCCATCCCCCGAAGCTTGCGCCCTGATAAGGACAATGAACCTGGATTTTATTCATAGGAATGCCGCCAAACCAGGAAGCCAAGACTCGTTTGCTAATATGGGGGCGTTGTTGTTTCACCCAAATCTCTGGGTATTCCCCATTCCACCTGAAAACACCGCAGGGTCGCTCAGGTCCAATCCAAGTATGAAGCCACCGCTTAGCCTTGAATTCAATGATTTGATCCGCCTCTGCAAAACCCTGCTCAACATCACCATGCTGTTCCACGTCGAGGAAACCCTCATTGTAGTAGTTACCATTGGAATACATCTCAGGGTTTGCCAAAGGAGCATCCTGCTCTAAAGCCTCCTCTGCATCAAGGACGAAAGGACGTTCCTCCCATTCTACCTCAATTAACCTCAGGGCTTCATCGGCAATACCCGCTGTATCAGCGGCCACCACAGCCCCCACTTCTTCCCCTTGAAAGTAAGCTACCTTGGGCAATATAGGTATTGCATTGGGTACATGACCACCTAAATCCGCTAAGTTGGGTAGCTCTGCATCGTCATATCTAAGTACCGCTCTTACACCTGGTAATGCCTCTGCCATA
>JABXJZ010000134.1 GCA_013375335.1 Desulfobacterales bacterium | reverse complement strand
TATAAAGCGGATACAGCGTGAGTTCCCTTATTCCATCTCGATCCTTTCCAGGAACTCCCGTGCGCCTCGGTGGGACGGGTCAATCTCCAGGATTGTCCTGAGCTGCTCAGCGGCCTTCCGCAGCTCGCCCATATCCGCGTAGAGGATACTCAGGTATAACCTGGCATCGATGTGTGCTGGATCGATCTTGATTGCCTCCAAGAACTCCTGCTCCGCCAGTCTGTCAGCCAGGCTTCTTTGATACGCAAGAGCCAGCCCAAAGTGGCTATCAGCACTGTCTGGATCGATATCTACGGCCTTCTTAAAGGCTCTGACGGAATCCTCTATGCGGTTGAGCTCTCCGTATGCCATGCCCAAGTTAAAGAAGATATGTGCTTCCTCGAATCCAACGGCAGCAGCCTTCTCGTAATACAACACCTCCTTCTCGTGGTTTCCAGTTTGCCCGTGGGCATACCCAAGGTGATACAGAGCAAGCCCATTGGCAGGCTCCTTCTCCAGGAGACGTTGATGAAGAAGGATAGCCCCCTCGTAATCGCGGCACCTCATGGCCTCATCGGCTTGTTCATCACACGTCCACGTCTTCTCACAAGCCGGCCTTTTACCCACGTATCCCTTCGAACACCCCGCACCTGAGCCCAGAGCAGCCAGGCAGAATGCCATACTCGAAATATACACAAACTGAATGATTCTCCCCATAGCTCTAGAGGTCTTGTTTAACATAACAAATGGCCTTACGCTGGTTTTCGCGAGGGCCAATAGTACCGGGCTCCTAGAATACCTCCTTCTCGGACTTTGTGTAAATAAGTTTCAGCGGGTAATGAGTGCTCTGCGATTGTAGCAGAGCCATGGGTTGCAGAATGGAGGGATTGCGGGATTAGGGTTAGGAGGAAAGCATTTCCCTGGCATGTGCAAGTGTCTTTTCAGATATAACCTTACCACCAAGGAGCCTGGCAATCTCATTGACCCTTCTTTCCCTGTCTAACGAGGTAATGAGGGCCCGCGTTCTGCCTTTACTGACCTTCTTTTCAACCACGAAATGTGTCTCTCCGCAAGAGGCTATCTGAGGGAGATGTGTAATGCATAGGACCTGGTGGTAATTGGCAAGTGACCTGAGCTTTTCACCAACAATAGCAGCAGTAGCTCCCCCGATACCGGCATCAATCTCATCAAAGACAAGGGTTTCAACTAAACCAAATCGAGCTAGTATAGTCTTTAGGGCAAGCATGATCCTCGACAGTTCTCCTCCTGAGGCAATCTTGACCAATGGTCGCAAATCCTCACCCACATTTGGTGATATCATAAACTCCAAGGCATCCATTCCGTCTGCGGTGACGGCAGAATCGGGTAGGTCTGCTGGAGCAGCATCACCAGTCGATCTGTTCGGGCTGAATTTGACCGTGAATCTGGTCCCGGGCATACCTAATAGGGCTAATTCCTCTTCCACCTTCTCCTTGAATGTATCTGCTATCTTATGCCTCTCTAAGGAAAGCTTGGTAGCCAGTCCCAATAGGGCTTCCCTTTTCTCCTCCACCTGGGCCTCAACCCCTTTCAGTTCCTCCTTACTCTTGGTCAATTCATACTCCTTTTGCGAAAGCTCCTCCTTAAACGATAGTATACCCTCAACAGAGGGATCGTATTTCTTTTTCAACCGCTTGATCAGCTGCAATCTCTCTTCAACCTCATCCAGTCTCTTGGGATCAACCTTCAGCGTGGAATAAAAATCCCTTAGCTCCAGGGCCAGATCCTCCAACTGAAGCCGGGTTGATTCCAGTTGTCTCCTATGGCGATCCAGATGGGGGTCAATACTCACGCCCTTTTCCATGTCCTTCGCTAGTAAGCTTAAGATGGATAAAACGGATTCCTCCTTTTCATAAAGGGCCTGGTAAGAGCTAAAGGCTATCTCCATCAACCTTTCAACATGCATAAGCCTGCTCCTTTCAGCCTCAAGACTATTATCCTCACCTGGAACAAGCTTTGCCTCTTCAATCTCCCTGAGCTGAAACTGAGCAAGCTCTCGCCTCTCCTCCTCAGCTCTTATATGGTCCCTGAGTCTTTCTGCCTTTTCTTTAAGGGCCCAGTAATCCCTGTAAAGCCCATTGAGCTCGATCCTCTCCTTGGTCAATCCGCCAAAATCATCCAAGATAGAGAGATGGTTATCAGGCCTTAGTAAGAGCTGATGCTCGCTCTGCCCCGAGACGCTTATCAGATGGGGCCCAAGTCTAGAAAGCATCTGCAGTGTGGCCAGAGTGCCATTGATCCTTACCGTGCCTTTACCCTCTTTAGAGATAGCCCTCTTTATCAGTACTTCGCCATTAAAGGGAATGTCCATGTCCTCTAGGGATTTGAAGAGAGGAGATCCCGCCGGCAATTGAAAAAGGGCCTCAACTACTGCCCTCTCAGCACCCGTCCTGACAAGATCGGGGGATGATCGTCCCCCCAGGATCAAATTAACGGCGTTTATGATAATTGATTTTCCTGCACCGGTCTCCCCGGAGAGTATATTAAGCCCCACTGAAAAGCTGACTGACAACGAGTCTATAATTGCGAAATCCCTAATAGTGAGTTGCGTCAACATAGATCAGATTTGTCCCCAGGTTGCCCTGATCACCTCCTGGTAGGTCGTCTCACCGTCGAGCATCTTCTTGATGGCATTATCCCTCAATGTTACCATACCCTCCGTGCAGGCGGCCTGCCTAATCATATCCACACCTGCCTCCTGCGCAACCAAATCCCTTATGGAGTCCGTAACAGCCAAGACCTCGAAAATACCAATTCTCCCCAAATAGCCTGTTCCTCTGCATCTTATGCAACCCCTCCCCCTCTTTAGCTCAATAATCCCGGTGTTCTGTGTCTCGATGCCCAAAGCAAGGAGCTCGTCAGTACCAATTTCAAAGGCCTCACAACAGTGAGTGCAGATCTTGCGCAAGAGGCGCTGAGCCAAAACGCCGGTCAGGGTTGCATGTATGAGAAAGCGAGGCAGGCCTAGGTCAACCAGACGCGTAACAGCCAGGGCAGCATCGTTAGTATGGAGCGTCGAGAGCACCAGATGCCCTGTCAAGGCTGCCTGAATAGCGTTCTGGGCTGTCTCCAGATCCCTCATCTCCCCTACCATAATTATATCAGGGTCCTGTCGTAGGATGTTCCTCAGAATGCTCGCAAATGTTATGCCCACTGCGGGCTGGACAGCTATCTGGTTGAAGTCCTCATAAACCATCTCGATGGGGTCTTCCACAGTGGTGATGTTATTCTCCCCATTCGATAGATACCTCAATGTAGAATACAGCGTTGTTGATTTTCCACTACCGGTAGGACCGCACACCAGAACAAGGCCATGGGGGAGGTTGATAAACTGTTGGTAACGTACCAGGTCCATTGATGTCATACCGAGCTGGCCTACATCCTGGATGAGGATATCCGGATCCAGTATCCTCAAGACACCCTTTTCACCAAAGGCCGTAGGTATCGTCGATACCCTGATCTCCGCCTCAACCCCTTGGCCCCTGTCAATCTTTATTCTGCCGTCCTGCGGGCGTCTCTTTTCCGCCATATCAAGGCCAGAAAGGGCCTTGACCCTTGAAACGAGGGCTCCGTGAACACTTTTCGGTAACTCGTATATGGAATGCAAGATGCCGTCAATCCGCAGTCTAACCACACTAGTATTCCTCTTGGGCTCAATATGGATATCACTGGCCCTTTGATCAAAGGCATAGTTAAAGAGGTGCTCGACGGCATTTACAATGTGCCTGTCATCTGATGGTAGGTCCCTGGCCTTCCTGAGCTTTACATACTGTTCCAGGTTACCCAGGTCTATCGCAGGGCCGGAAAATTGCTCCTCAGCCGCGGCAATTGATCTCCTGAAGCCATAAAATTCATCTATGAGTTTGATAATATCGGATTTGCTTGAGACTACTGGTTTGACCTTTAATTGACTGACCCTACTGATATCCTCCATGACCTCAATGTTGTGAGGATTTGGTGTGGCGACAGTGAGCCAACCATCTTGAACAGCTATAGGTAACACGAGATGTTTCATGGCGAAAGATCTGGGAATGGTGGTTGTCGCCAACTTTAGATCGAGTTTGAGCGGGTCAATCTTCTTATAATTGATCCTCCACTCCTCAGCCAAGGCCTGGAAGATAGTTTCCTCATCGAGCTCCCTCGTCGGGTCATCGCGTCTGTCGAGTTTCAAAAAGGAAATAATATCAATTATAGTTACGGGGTTGAGTACCCTGGAGGAGGAGCCGCCTGATGCATCTCTGATCATCTGGAGTTGCTCTAACCTCTTCTTGAGGGTATCCTTCTTTTTGAAGATCTCCGCAACTTGTGCTTTTGTTATGAGACCCTTCTTTAACAGGATGCGGCAAACATTTTTTGCGGACACGGGAGAAGCGGAATCATTTCCTTTCATAGTGCCAGTACCCTCTACGCTTTTTATAAAAATATCATTTCCCGTTCACACAATCAAAGCCTTTTTGTCTACCTATCTCTCTCTGCAAAGATACGCTGGGCCAAAAGCAAATCCTCGAGCGTATCGATACCCATGACCTCCGTCTCCTCATCAACACAGCTAAAGCCAACCGTCAGCCCGTCGTTATCCATCAACTCAACCAGATCAGTAATGAAATACTCCTCCACGACCTGCGTCCCGCCATCTCTCTCCTTCTCTACCCGATGAGGTCTCCGCTCTAATTCCCTCAGGTATCTAAGCAGAGCCGATCTCCTAGCTGCGTATATGCCTGAGTTACAAACCTCAAAGCGCATTTGCCTCTCTAGTGGATATTCCCTCCAGTATCTCCACTCAGTGATCCTCTTAACCCTTCCCCCTTCTATCTCTAAAATGCCATATTGCGCTTTATCCACTGGCTTGAAGCCTAAGACAACCAGATCTTGAGCTCCCAGTTGGGTGATAAGGTTATGGTATGTGGCCTGCTTGACAAACGGGGTATCTCCCATAGTTATAATAAGATGTTCTCGGTCCGTT
>JABXJZ010000466.1 GCA_013375335.1 Desulfobacterales bacterium | reverse complement strand
ATCTTGTGATAATTCCCTCCGATGAAGAGCTTCTGAATAAACCCCTCATACCCTCTTTCCAAAATCTCTGTGGCCTAACTATCAATGCTGTATCCACTTGACAACGGGGCCGCTCTATATATGAGGATTAATCTCTTTGAGCTGACCATAGCTTTCTCCTCCGCCCATATCCGCATAATAATACCCATTACTTCCCTCATCCTAGCTATCGAGAACCCTTTATGAAGAATCCAGGGAAATACCTGTGAAATTCTTACCTGGAACCTGCTCTCAATGAGCCAGATTGACTGCCTCAATCACCCGGATAGGGATCTAAGCAAACGAGTATGGAGGACAAAATATGCATCCGATGAAAAACAGGACAAACCCTCACGCGGGGGCTATCTCTTGCCCCGATCAAACTTCATGGTGGAAGGTGGATGAAATGAATGCGAGGATATTCTAGGATTACTCAAGGCTCGGCCTCGATCCACCGGACGATGTCCGAGGAAAGTCGATCCTCCACTCGAATTCTCCACCCAGCCCGGCGGATGTTCTCCATGGTCCTCCGGTTGATATTGGCCCCCACCACTCGTACAACTAAGGGGTTGAGCATGTCGAAGAGGAATCCCAGAAGGCGATTACTTGGTCGGATATGCTCGAGAAGAAGGAGCTTGCCGCTCGGCTTGCATACTCTTCGGAGTTCTTGAAGACCCAGTACGGGATTCGGAACTGAGCAGAAAACGAATGTGGAAACTATCGTATCGAAGACATGGTTTGGGAACGCAAGATGCTGGACATCCATCTCCAGAAGCTCTACTTCGAGACCGAGAACAGAGGCCCTCTTCTGTGCCCGCTCGAGCATGCGAGGACTGATATCTACAGCAGTGATCCTTACATCTCGAGGGTAATACGGAATGTTCTTTCCTGTTCCCACCCCGACCTCTAGTGCTCGGTTGCCAACGATCCGACTCCAGAGCCTAGCCCTCCATGAAGCGAATCGAAGTCGTTCCACAAGTGCCTCTAAGAGATCATAGAAAGGGGCTATCCGGTCGTATCTCCTTCGTGTCAGATTTGAGCCTGGTGCTTTCCTCATGATGCGCGAAGCTTTTCAACGACCCTCTTCAATTTTTCAGATACCTCCGCAGCGATGCTCTTCAACTCCTGGCTTTGGATTATCTCGAGAGCGGAGATGGGATTGATGGCCGCAATATAGGCCCTTTTGTCGTCAGTTTCATAGACGATGACGTTGCACGGTAAAAGAAGCCCCACGTCCAGATCAGCCTCCAGGGATCGGTAGGCATAGGGCGGGTTGCACGCTCCCAATATTATATACTTTCTGAATTCCTTATCCAGCTTCTTCTTCAGGGTCGCCTTTACATCGATCTCTGTCAGAACCCCAAATCCCTCTTCTTTTAAGGCATCCGTGGCCCTGGAGATCGCATCTTCATAGGATGTATCCAAAACAGTGCTAAAGGCATATCGCTTAACTTCTTCCATGACTACCTC
>JABXJZ010000015.1 GCA_013375335.1 Desulfobacterales bacterium | reverse complement strand
GTCGTTACCACTGACATCAAGGGGCATATAACCTATGTTAACCGGGCCTTTAAGGAGCTTGTCGGATTACGTGGCCACCAGATTATTGGAAAACATATATCTCTTTACTATAAAGACGGCATCGACCAGGCACGTCGAATCATGGATAAACTCAGGCAGTTTGGGCGTATACGGGATTATGAGTTCGACATGAAGGTTGGAGATAGAATTATCCCTATTAGGACCTCTGACAGCCTCCTATATGATGAATACGGTGAGGTTGTGGGCACTATGGGGGTGTTTCAGGATATTACTGCCAGAAAGAAGCTCTCTGAAAAATTGTCCGCCACTCAGGCGGAATTGATCCAGGCAGTCAAGATGAGGGCCCTTGGGGACCTTGTAACAGGTGTTGCCCATGAGATCAACAATCCCCTCATGGCATCAGATACCTTGCTCCATTTGTTGGACGCCGCGGCAGAGGATAGTCCTGTGTTAAAAAAGAGGGTTGAGCTACTCAATGAATGCAATAGGAGGATCGAGAAGATTGTGAAGATGCTCAAGGAGTTCTCTCGACACGCGGAATTTGAATTTACCGACATGGACGTCAATAATGCTGTATCGTCAGTTTTGGCGATCACTCAACAACAGTTGCTGAATCATGGAATAGAAGTTGAACTGAGCTTACGTGAGCGCTTGCCCCGTGTGTTAGGTGATAAGAATCAAATCGAACAGGTCCTCCTCAATCTTATCTCCAACGCCCTGGATGCTATGGAGGAAAGCTCACAAAAGCTGTTGACCATTCAAACAAATCACAGTAAAAGAGGCCAGCAGGTTGAAATCGGGGTCAGTGATACTGGCATAGGGATGCCGGCAGAACAGATAGAACAGATATTTAATCCTTTCTTTACCACAAAGGTCTCTACCAAGAGCATAGGCCTTGGGCTCTCCATTAGCTATCGGATTGTGGAGAGCCATCAGGGTAAGATCGAGGTTAAGAGCGAATTGAATAAAGGCACAACATTTATCGTAAGCCTGCCTGTTTACCTGGCTGGAGGCGAGAGAAGTGGCATTAACCACGAACCGGGATGAAACAATGTCTCATAGGATTCTGGTAGTTGATGACGACATATTGGTGCTTGAGGCCCTGCAGGAGCTGCTTACATCTTCAGGATATGAGGTTAGAGTAGCTACTCGAGGGCAGGAGGCATTGGAGATGTTGGACCAACAGGAGTTTGACCTGTTGATTCTGGATGTGGTTATGCCGAAGATGACGGGTTTGGATGTCTGCAAGGAGGTCCGTAAGCGAGGTGATGAGATGAGCAAGGTGAAGATAATCTTGCTTACGGCAAAAACCGAACCGAAGGATGTTAAGGTTAAAGAGAAATACGGCTGCGACCTCTATCTCACCAAACCCATTGACGCCGGTAAGCTGAAGGAATTGATCCGGGATACATTAGAAGGTTCAATCGAATAACAGCACAAGGAAGATGAATTGCGTTCCGTCTTTTACTATTCGCATGAACTGGCACAGTACGATTTCGGGCCTGACCATCCTTTTAAGCCAGAACGGACCCAGAAGGCCCTTGAGCTTTGTCGCCGCTATGGGGTATTGGATCACCAAGGTATGATCCTGAAAGACCCTCCGCCCCTTGATCAGCATAAGCTTCTTCTTGCCCATAGTGAAGACTACCTTGAGGTGCTTCGGCGTGTCAGCCGGGGCGAGATATTCGCGGAGATGCTCTCATTTGGAATCGGCACGGAGGACAACCCACCGCTCCGGGGCATCTACGATTGGTCCAGAAGATGCGCTGGTGCAACCTGGGAGGGAATGGTTGAATTGTTGGATAAAGACGCTGAGGTGATCTTTAACCCTCTGGGGGGGTTTCATCATGCCTTTCCTTCTCGAGCATCGGGATTTTGCTTCATCAATGACATTGTTATAGCCATTAAGGAGGCCCTCAATCGCGAGGTGAAAATTACCTACTTGGATATCGATGCCCATCATGGAGATGGCGTTCAGAAGGCGTTTTACAGCGAAGAAAGGGTGCAGTTCATATCCATACATGAGTCCGGAAAACATATCTATCCGTACAGTGGATTTGCAGAGGAGTCAGGAGAGGGAAAGGGTGAGGGGTTTACGGTAAACATCCCCTTGCCTCCAAAGACAGATGATGAGGTTTATCTTGAGGTTTTCTACACGATTGTCCTGCCCCTTATCAAGCGCTTTAGGCCAGACGTCTTAGTTGCCGAATTAGGGGCGGACTCAATGATATCCGATCCACTAACCGATCTCATGCTTACCAACAACGCATATACGGAGGTTGTCAGGGCACTGAAGGGGTTATGCGGTAAGATCCTGGCCACAGGTGGAGGTGGTTACGATATCTATCGGACGGCTCGGTGCTGGACACTGGCCTGGGCTATATTGAACGGTGTTGAACCGAGGGATGAATTTGCTGGTCTGGTTGGTGGGATGATGTTTGGCCCTGAGATGGAGGTAAGTAGCCTTTACGACCGGCCCTACAAAGTTACAGGACCGGAAAAGGATAGAATCCGTCAGGAGGTGGATAGAACCATCAAATTCCTTATCAAACGGCATCATCTCTGAGAGCTCTCTCGGTATTTCGCCCTCATAGAGATTAGGGAATAAGCAGGAAACAAAGGCACTTGCGGGAAATTTCTGCAAATAAAAGATTTGACAACCCACTGATCACGGAGTAATAGATGGCAACGACCTGGCGGAGGAGGATTTTTTTATTTTTGCGGGGTTAGTATGATAGAGATCAGGCTTCACGGAAGGGGTGGGCAGGGTGCTGTTACCTCTGCAGAGCTCTTGGCCCTTGCAGCAATCAGTGAGGGAAAATACGGTCAGGCCTTTCCGAGCTTCGGGCCGGAGAGAAGGGGAGCTCCAGTGGTTGCCTTTTTTAGAGTGGATGATCAGCAGATAAGGCTCAGGACAAATATTACTAATCCCGATTTTGTGCTGGTACTGGATCCCACCATATTGCGAATCGTGAATGTCACAGAAGGCTTGAAAGACGGTGGAGTTCTGGTTGCCAATACGAAGCATACAGCCGATGAGGTAAAAAGGGAATTGAACTTGAGATGCAAGCTCGCAGTCGTCGATGCAAACAGGATTGCCTTTGAAGAACTGGGTGTTCCTATTACTAATACCACCATGCTCGGTGCGCTATTAAAGGCTAATCCTATCGTGAATCCTGATTCCCTGATTGGACCCATAAGGGAAAGATTTGGCCGGATAGGAGATAAAAACGTCAATGCATTTAGAAGGGCCCTTAAGGAGACTGAGTTATCGTTCTGAACAGAGGACAGGGCCGCGCCATAGTGAAACATAACCTTTTGATTTGTAAGGCTATTGTTGGGTATGTATATGTCTTTTTTTGCTATGCCCTCACATAGCTAAATCTAGTGGCCGGCTCGACGTGAGCTCGCCGAAACGTTTCAAAATGGCCTATAGGGGGTTTAGCAATGGATTCCATTGATTGGTCGGAAATAGGCCATTTTTGAAACGGCCCTCTACAGCCCCTTGTTTAAGGGCATAAAGCAAAAAAAGAGATACACATACCTTTCACTTTGACGTTACGATACTCGCCAAGGGATTTGAGTTGAAAATTTTGTCTGTTGTGATAAGTTTCTCGGAGTGAGTTTTGTTTAGTGGGGAGGTAGGTATGGCGAGTTTAAATAAGGTAATGTTAATAGGATACCTTGGTGCTGACCCAGAAATAAGGTACACACCAAGCGGTGCGGCTGTTGCCAACTTTAGAATGGCGACAACAGAACAATGGAGGAGTAAAGAAGGGGAGAAGGAAGAGAGGACAGAGTGGCACAGGATCGTGGCCTGGAGAGAGCTGGGAGAAAGATGTGGTGAATATCTCCACAAGGGGAGTCTTGTCTATATAGAGGGGAAAATACAGACAAGGGATTGGGAGGACCGGGACGGTAACAAAAGGTATACGACGGAGATTATTGCCCAGCGAATGCAGATGCTTGATAGGGCAGCAAAGGCAGCAGAGGATGTGTCTGTCGAGGAACGTTTTGCGCCGGAGGAGCCAGTAGACTTGCCTGAAGACGACATACCATTCTAGAGAATCCGCGACGGGCTACTCTTCGAGTTTTTCCACTTCCTTCTCATTATCGCTGGTATCGGCGGGAATTTCTTCAGGCTTTTCGGAAGTGGCCTGCTTAAAGTTCTTTATTCCCCTACCGAGACCTCTCCCGATCTCAGGAAGCTTGCCGGCCCCAAAGATTATCAAGACAATAACCAGAATTATAAGCAATTCTGGCATGCCAAGACCAAACATTCGTACACCTCTCTGCTCAACAATTTCCTACTCTTTTATAATGATTCAATCCGACAAGTCAATCAATTTTTAGCAAGTGACGTGCGGGAATCTTTGAAGACCTCCAAGGCCATTTGTCCCAGCTGCCCAAGGTTGAGGACTACAGTTATTCCATGAGATTTGAGGGAGTTTATCTTATCCTCAGCCTTTCCCTTACCCCCTGAAATTATGGCCCCCGCATGGCCCATCCTTCTTCCTGGTGGCGCTGTCTGTCCAGCAATAAAGGCCAATACAGGCTTATCAAATGCTTCCTCTATGTACTCCGCAGCCTCTTCCTCAGCCGTACCGCCTATTTCCCCAATGAGCACGGCACCCTTTGTTTCCCTATCCTCTTTGAACCACCTTAAATGATCTATGAAGGAGGTTCCAACAATTGCGTCGCCACCTATACCGATACAGGTAGACTGTCCTAATCCAACTCTTGTGAGCTGGTCTACAACTTCATAGGTGAGGGTGCCGCTCCTTGAAATCACCCCGACACCTCCCCGTTTGTGAATGTGGCCTGGCATGATGCCTACCTTTGTCTTCCCTGGGGAAATAATCCCCGGAGTGTTTGGGCCGATCAGCAAACTGCCGTGCTTCCCAATAAAATGAGCTGTCTTGACCATGTCGAGGGTGGGGATCCCTTCAGTAATGCAGACAATGACATGTATACCTGCATCTGCAGCCTCGAATATGGCATCGGAGGCAAATGGGGGTGGCACGAAGATGCATGAGGCATTGGCACCGTACCTATCCACAGCATCCCTTATCCTATTCAAAACCGGTATGCCCTCAACCGTTTGGCCACCTTTACCAGGTGTTACACCAGCCACGATATTGGTGCCGTAAGCCAACATTTGTCTTGTGTGGAATGTCCCTTCTTTCCCTGTAATTCCCTGGACAACGACCTTTGTATTCTCATCAATCAGGATACTCATCCGATCACCCCGTTCTTCCCTTCGTCACAGCACATCAACTCACTTGACTCGCCACCATCCGAGCAGCTTCTTCCATGTCTTTCGCCACTGAGAAATCAAGATCCGAATTCCTTAATATCTGTCTTCCCTCCTCGACATTTGTTCCCTCTAACCTAACGATCAGGGGGACCTTTATGTCTACCTCTTTGGCAGCCTTTACCACGCCCCTTGCCAGGACATCACATCTCATTATGCCACCGAATATATTGATCAGGATTGCCTTGACCCTCGCGTCACTGAGGATGATTTTTAGCCCGTTAGTGACCATCTCCTCACTTGCACCACCGCCGACATCTAGGAAATTGGCTGGTTCAGCCCCGGCCAGTTTGATTAGGTCCATTGTTGCCATTGCTAAACCAGCCCCGTTTACCATAGCACCAATGTTGCCATCCAGCCTAATATAGTTCAGATTATACTGAGATGCCTTTACCTCCAACTCGTCCATTTCATATGGATCGTGGAGGTGGGCTACCTCTTTCTGCCTGAATAGGGCATTATCATCGAAGTTGATCTTCGCATCCAATGCAACCGGCTTGCCCGATTTGGTAATAACTAAGGGATTGATCTCAACCAGGGAGCAGTCCTTGGTTATAAATAACTTATAGAGTTGGCTCGTTATTGCTGAAAACACTTTGAGTACTTCTTTGTCTGGTATTGGCTCAATAGCGTAGGAGAGATTCCTGGCCTGATAGGGCATAAATCCTTGGGTAATGTCTATGGTTTCAAGTAGGACTAGTTCCGGATGCTTAGAAGAGACCTCTTCAATTTCCATTCCTCCTGCTTGGCTAAAGATCATTACCGGGGATGCCAGCTTTCGATCAATCACAATACCGAGATAGAATTCTCTCTCAATATCCAGCCCCTCCTCTACCAATACCTGTCGGACCTTTTGACCAGAGGGACCGGTCTGAGGTGTGATCAGAGGATTTGAGAGGACCTCATCAGCCGCTTTCCCCACCTCGTGAGGGCTGTTCGCCACCCTTATTCCCCCACCCTTTCCCCTCCCGCCAGCATGAATCTGGGCCTTGACCACCCAAGGAGGACCAGGCAACCCCTGTGCTACCTCTACTGCCTGACCCGGTGTATAAGCTACTTTGCCTGATGGAACCGGTATGCCAAAGGTGCGAAAGAGGTCCTTTGCCTGAAACTCGTGAATTTTCATACCCACCTAATCCATTCCCATGATTTGCTATACGGAATTTTCAAATCGAATCTTATTATCCCTTGCCTCTCAAATGTCAAGGACAAAGGATAGGTATCTTCCGCCGTGGACTTTGGCCTATGGGTCAGCCTCATGGCCTTGCCGCTCCTTCCGATAGTCCTATTGCGGCGGCCTGTCTGAACATGTGAGGGCTAAAAGGAATCAAGGAGTGGGGGGAGGGCCTTGGCCCCTTAAGAAGACAATGGTTGCGCCCCAGCTTGAGGGGCCTGGATCTTGTTTGAAGGAGAGGACCAGAGGGTGCCTCTTCAAGACGGACTCCACGGTACGGCGCAAGATACCCTTTCCCTTCCCGTGAACTATCTTAACCTCCAATATGCCTTTCTGATAGCAGCAATTGAGGTACTCATCCACAACACTAGAGGCATCCTTTGGTGCAAAGGTGTGGAGATCTATCACCCCGTCAATTGGGATATGCACGGGTGAATCATTCATGGAATGGAGCTTCTCTACTCTACCTTCACCTGAGTGGCCTTTTTCTCTGCCTTCCTTGGATATCTCTTCTCTACCTTATCTATCCTCTTATCAATAACATCATCAACAAAAGACCTGATTCCCTTCAAACACTCTATCCCGCTCTTCGCATAGTATTTTCATTCGCTTATATAATAGATTTTTAAGCAACTTAGGGAGATTTCGTCAAGTAGCTTAACTGTCTATGCCTGTACATAGCTCACGGGCATTTATTAGCCGCTCGATGGGTGGAATGAGGCGAAGAGCAAGGCAAGAAGTGGAAAACACAAGGTGTTAGTGGTGAGGTACAGGGCGGAGCAAAGTGTTAAGGGCTAGTCCTCTTGATATTGTACTTTTTTATCTTGCTGTACAACGTGCCTCGGGCAATTTCCAGCTCCTTAGCAGCCTGCTTCAAGTTCCAGTTCGTTTCGTCTAGGACCTTGCGTATCAGGGTCGATTCCGCAAGAGGGAGTGACCTGGAATAGAGATGGAGGACGAATTTCTTTGGCTGAAAGTCTTTCTTCATATATTCAGGCAGGCGGTCCGGGGTGATTTCGCTTCCCTTGGAAAAGACAACTGCCTGCTCAACAACATTTGACAGTTCCCTCACATTTCCAGGCCAGCCGTAGGACATAAAGATCTCATAACTCTCTTTTGACAGGCCTTTTATGTTCTTATTGTTCTTTTGAGCATACACGTACACAAAATAGTTGGTAAGCAAGAGTATGTCATCTCCTCTCTCTCGAAGGGGCGGTAGGTGAATGGATGCTGCATTGATGCGATAGAAGAGGTCTTCGCGGATCCTTCTTTCCTTGACCACCTGGTAGATGTCCTTATTAGTGGCACAGATGATTCTTACGTCGGAGTGAAGGGTCTTGGTTCCTCCCACCCTCTCAAAGTTACCATCATCAAGAACGCGGAGCAGTTTCGCCTGCATCTGAAACGGCATCTCACCGATCTCATCTAAGAACAGGGTCCCCCCGTTTGCCAGTTCAAATCTTCCCTTCTTCTGCGCGACCGCTGTGGTAAAGGAACCCTTTTCGTGGCCAAAGAGTTCACTCTCAATGAGGCCATCTGGAAGTGAAGCACAGTTGAGTTTAATATACGGTCCTCCCTTTCTGGTGCTCGTATAGTGGATGGCGCTGGCGACGAGTTCCTTGCCAGTGCCGCTTTCACCTGTCACCAGAACTGGAATGTCTGCACTGGCAACATCTTGGATCCTATGAAAGATATCAAGCATCTGGGGTGCCTTCCCTATGATATTTTCGAATCGGTACGTCCTCCTGCGATCTTCATGGGGATAGATGCTCTTTTTCCAAAAACGTTTATGCTCAGCTACCCTATCAATGAGGGCAAACAATCCCTTCTGATCGAGAGGTTTCAGGACATAATCAAAAGCCGCCTGGCTTGTCTCCTTTAGGGCCAATTCTGTGGTGCCGTTCCCGGTCAGCAATACCACAAAGACCTCAGGGTATCTTTGTTTCAACCGGTTCAGGAGCTCCATTCCGCCCATACGAGGCATGTGTAATCCGGTAAATACCAGGTCAAGGGCTGCCTGGTCAAAGCATCTTAAGGCCTCGATCCCATCTCCTGCAGTGCGGACATGAAACCCCCTGGGCTCCAACAGGTCTCTAAGCGTTTCGCGTATGGTGGGATCATTGTTTACTATAAGGATTTTCAAATCATCGCCCATATGTCTCCTGCCACGAATCTCCTCTGGGGAGCAGATTGACGATTATTTCTCAAATGAAATAAGCACGTTCTCTTTTCGGCAGATAAAGGTAGCATGATAGGGATCGTACGTCAAGAGGAAGCAACAACTATTAAAAGACCCTGTGCATCCAAACAGAAGGCGGCCAGGATCAGATACTAGAATGAGAATTGACACGCGAGCAAAAGAGTTTTGTCTTTATCGGGTCTAACGGGAACAATAGTTATCGTTGCGCGTTTTTTCAAATAGTCCAAGAATCTGTCCCTCTCATCTCGGTTGTACTTATGGGCGCTGCTCACGGCACTATAGATGTTTCCTGAGTAAAAGCCAAGGGCAAAGAGGGTAATAACCCCTCCAAGGGCATCCAAGTCGTGATCAAAGGCCTCATAGGCGGCATAGATCATTGCACCATTCAACAAAAATGATATAAGGGCATCCCTTTTTCTATCACAATAGAGATGCCCTGCCCCAGGGATGATGGCAAACAATCCAGCCATAGTGGGACTTTTTCTCCTTATGGGCCTCCTCTTTTTGAGCTCAATTAAGATTTGCGTGAGGTTATATCCTTCCCTGTTTTCAGGGGAGATCTTTTCAAAGCTCTCGCAGGCGCTTTCCCACATACCCATTTCCAGATAGACCCACCCCTTTTGGTAATGGGCCTCATCCCTGAGCTGTTGATCTGGTGCAATGGTTATCAAGTTGTCAAGGGTTGTAAGGGCCATGTCATAGTGCTTGAGCAGGACATATGCCTTGCTTACTCCAAGATATGACTTGAGGGCATATTCAGTGTGCCGGTACTCCTCTATAAGGGAGTTAAATGCCTGGATGGCTTCTCTATACCGTTCACCTCTCAGGTAAGAAAGCCCGATCATGTACCTGGCAAGCGGGACCTTATCGGATAGAGGGAAGAAATAGATGAACCGCTCGTATTCTCCAATAGCCCTGTAATACTCACCCCTTTGAAAATACTGTTCCGCAAACTCAAATTGGCGCCCAGGATCGAGCAGGATTTCCGCAGTGGCATATGGATGGACGGAAAAGAGGAGGAAAAGGAGAAATAGGGCACTGCAGGACCTAGCGCCCATTATACCACCAGAAATCGTTGTTTTCTAAGGGATCATAACATCTGAACTCCCCATTCACTGTGACCTCCGGGGACAATCGTAACTCATCCCTCCCGCACCTGAACAGGCGGTCACAGGTCATCAGCCAGCCAATAAAGAGGCCATGTCTTTTAAAACACAGGAGGCTGTATTCCGAGCAGGTTGGAGACATGGGACAGCTCTTACCATCGATTGGGGAAATATAGGTCCTGTAGAGCTCAACCATGAAAGGCAGGGGATTGAATCGCTGATCCGCTCGTTTCTGAGGAGTTTTCTCAGACCCACCCTGGCCCCAAGGTCCTTTTAGGGGAGCGGCATACACAGAGGAGGCAAAAAAGAAAAAGAGGGTGAGGAGGGCGACGGCTCGAGGAATATCGGAATCCAGGTGGGTAAATGGCAAGATTTTCCCCTTATGCCTTGGATTTCCGGCTTGATTTGGTATTTGAGCTTTGTCGGTTGTCACTTCTGCGTTACCCTCAGTACCTCCTCTGCAGTTGTTATCCCATTGAGCACCTTCGAGGCCCCGTTTTGACGGAGGGAAGTCATTCCCTGCCGAACGGCCCTTCGCTTTATGGTATTAGAATCCGAGGTCTTCAATATCAGATTCTTCATCGCGTCATCCAAGACGATCAGCTCAAAGATACCGGTTCTCCCCTTATATCCAGTGTTGAGGCAACCCTGGCAACCTTCGGCCCTGTATATCGTTTTGCCCGCATACATCTCAGGGGTTATGCCAATATTTTGCAGGGATTCTTCGTCGGGGATATAACCTGTTTTGCATTCATCGCAGACCCTTCTCACCAGCCTCTGGGCCAATATCGCGATCACCGACGAGCTCACCAGAAAATGTTCTACGCCCATATTGATAAGCCGTGTCACTGCGCTGGCCGAATCGTTTGTATGGAGCGTGGAAAATACCAGGTGACCTGTCAATGCAGCCTGAATAGCTATTTCCGCGGTCTCCAGATCCCGTATCTCACCCACAAGGATCACGTCAGGGTCCTGGCGCACAATTGAGCGCAGCCCGTTGGCAAAGGTAAGGTCGATCTTGGGATTGACCTGAATCTGCCCAATCCCCTCAATCTGGTATTCAATAGGGTCCTCTATAGTGATGATATTGATGTCTGGGTTGTTGATGGTACTGAGGGCAGCGTAGAGGGTTGTGGTCTTTCCACTCCCGGTTGGCCCCGTAACAAGGATAATACCATGGGCAGACGTAATGAGCCCCTTAAATACCCCCAGGCCCTCCTCAGACATGCCGAGGTCGGAAAGCTTTAGCAACACGTTGGTCTTATCCAGCAATCTTAGCACAACGCGCTCGCCAAAGGCGATAGGGATGGTAGAGACACGGATATCAACATCTTTATCTCCTATTCTGATCTCAATCCTTCCATCCTGGGGAAGCCTCTTCTCAGCGATATTCAATTTGGCCATGATCTTGACTCTGGATACCAGCGTTGACTGAATATGCTTTGGCGCAGAGAGCATATCGTACAGGATGCCATCCACCCTGTACCTGATCTTGATCCTGTTTTGGTAGGGCTCAATATGTATATCGCTGGCCCTGGCCTTTACTGCCTGGGATAGAATCAGATTTACCAGTTTGATGATTGGGGCATCACTTGTATCATCCAGCAGGTCGCCGGTTTCCTCAACAGCAGAGATGATCAGGTCCGTGTCCTCCTCAGGCAGGTCCTGAATCACTTGTTCAGGGGAGTCGCGGCTCATATCATAGGCAAAATTGATGGCCGAAAGGATGGCGGAATGTGAGGCAAGCACTGCCTTCGCACCATCCCAGCCCAGGATCAACAGCAGATCGTCAAGGGGCTGGAACAACATCGGATCATTGACGGCGATATAGGCCCCATCAGGGGTGGCTATTGGGACCATTTTGTATTTTTTCAGAAACTGGATGGGGACATGCCCGGTAAAATCGATATCCATGTCCTCCGTGGAGATGGTAGGCCATAGTGGCAGCCCAAATTGAATGCCGAGGGCCTTGAGCAGGTCTGCCTCTACTATTGCCCCTTTCTGGATCAGGATCTCCCCTATCCTGCCCCCCTTTTCCTTTTGGATCTGGAGGGCTTCTGCAAGCGCCTCATCTGAAAGGGGGCAAATCTCCTTTAATATCTCTCCGATTAATCTATGGGCCATGACCTGAGCATCCTCACTTAACAGATGAGCTGTGATCGGTGAGCTCGGGTTTTCTGTACATCTTGATAACGCCTCCCCCGATTCTCTCCATTTCCTCCTTCTTCTCCCTGTAAAGCTCCTCGGCCTCCATGGGGTTTTCAATTATATGGGGTGTCAGAAAGACAACGAGGTTGGTCTTGTTCTGGACCTTGGATATAGATCTGAAAAGCCATCCCAGACCCGGGATATCCCCAAGGCAGGGTACCTTATAAGTCCCGCTTTCAGTACTTTCGCCAATCATCCCACCGATCACCACGGTATTCTTATCCTTCACGATAACCGTGGTCTCTGCAGTCCGCTTCAGCGTGGTTGGCTTAAATTCTACTGTCCCTGCCTTTAATTTTACCAGCTCCTGAAAGATCTTGAGGCGCACAAACCGCTCCTGGTTGATCTGGGGGGTGACCTTGAGTGTGACACCAACGTCCCTGTACTCATACGTCGCGTACTCGCGCTCAGTGACACCTGTAATCTCCTCCCTTGTAAGATAGGGGACATTTTCCCCCACCATGATCTCCGCCTCCTCATTATCAGTTGTCAGGATCTGAGGTGTTGAGATTATATTCACGTCGGAATCCTTTTGATATGCCCGTAGTACAGCCCATATACTGGGAAACTGAATGTCGCCGATTGTGATGTACTCGCCGAGGACACCCAAGGAAAGTCCCAGTGGAAGACTGGCGGCCCCTGTAGTGATATCAATGGTTGGAGACATACCCTCTCCAGTAATAGAGCCTCCAAAAGCACCAATATCCCTACCCTCATGACTGCCGATTTCCTCTACTGCATGCCACTCCGTACCAAGCCTGAAATCTTTATCCACATTAACCTCCATGATCAAGGCCTCGAGATACACCATCCGCCTGGGGATATCGAGTTTCTTGATGATATCTTCGAGGATGAGATAATCGTGCCTTTTCGCCTGAATTATCAGGGAATTGGTTGCCTTATCCGCGACGATCTGGACTTCCTTGGAGATAACAGGTGCCTTCCCCTTTACCACCTCCTTTCTCTCTTCAGTAGGAAGGGCTGTTAAGACCTTCACGAGATCTTCGGCGATTGCATTCTGAAGGTAGTAGACATGGATATCTCCCTCACCCCGGGGGATTTCCATGTCCAAGAGCCCTACAAGCTCCTTAACGCGAAAGGTATCAT
>JABXJZ010000465.1 GCA_013375335.1 Desulfobacterales bacterium | reverse complement strand
CTTGGCGAACACCATTGTCCCTTCGCTTCAATGCTTCGCGGTCTGTTGCCCAAATTCCCTTTCGGTCGCATTGCAAGATGATACATAAAATTGTAGACTTGAACTAATGAACAAGTCGAGATTTGACCTCAGTTCCGAGGAGGAAAATACCATGCCACAGATTACGCTCAATGACCCTTCACTAAAGGGCTATAACCTTACCCCCCGGGTGTCCCATCTCAAAGATATCTACTTCAGGGCAATGCCTGAGATATGTATTGAACGACCACGGCTGGTAACTCGTTTCAGCCTCGATAACGATCTTTTTAACAAGGAGCACATCTCAATACTCGATAAGGCGAGATTATACCGTTTTGTCCTGGGGGAACGTACCCCGATAGTGCGCCATAGCCGGGCATATGAAAAGGGGATGAAGCCATTTGAGTTCAAGGAGGCCCCTCTCTTCGCAGGTTCCACCACAAGCAAGTTCAAGGGGGTCATCCTCTATCCCGAGTTTCTCGCCTTGACATTATGGCCAGAGCTCTGGACGATCTCAAAAAGGGCGAGCAACCCCTTCCACATTATTGATTCGGAAGTGGAAGAACTCAATTACAAGATCTTCCCCCACTGGATGGAGAGCAACATCATTGAACTTGCCAGGAAGAGATGCTACGAGGAAAACCTGAAAAAGTATGGACTTGAAAAACATGCCCCTGAGATGAAGCTCTTAGAGCGCCTTGTCTTCTTTATGGCCAGTAAGCCCAACTGCATCTCTCACACCATACCGGACTTCTCCAGGGCCATTAAATTGGGTCTCCGTGGAATCATTGATGAGGCTGAGGAGAGAGGGGCAGTAACCTCCAATTCTTCACGGAGGGAGTTCTACGAGGCAATCGCGGAGGTTCTTGAAGGGATTATCACATACTCCCGCAACCTCGCAACAAAGGCCGAGGAACTGGCTGAGAGAGAGGCTGATCCAACCCTGAAGAAGGAACTTCTCGATATTGCAGAGGTCAATCGCCGAGTTCCTGAGTTTCCAGCACGCACCTTCCGTGAAGGAATGACCACCGTATGGCTCTGCTGGACCGCCATCCACCTTGAAAACCCGAACGTTGGCCTCAGTCTCGGGAGGCTGGATCAGGTCCTCTACAACCTCTATCGGCAGGATATCGAGAATGGGTTTATTGACCTACGGGATGCCATCGAATTGATCTGCTGTCTATGGCTCAAGATAGGCGACCATGTCCCTACAATACCAGATGCAGGGGAACAGCTCTTTGGTGGGACAGGCTCCAACCAGGCCATCACAATAGGTGGGGTTGATAAGGATGGGAAGGATGCCGTAAATGACCTGACCTATGTCATGCTCAGGGCCACGGAGTTGATGAAGCTGCGCGATCCAAACCCCAATGCGAGGTATTATCCAGGTGTAAACTCCAGAAAATACTTAAGACAGCTCTGTGCGGTTAATATCAAAACTGGAGCCATTCCCGCCATACATAATGACAGGGCA
>JABXJZ010000133.1 GCA_013375335.1 Desulfobacterales bacterium | reverse complement strand
CGGTCCACGAGCTGGTACCTCAATAAGACATCCCCATTCCCAGATAATCGCCAGCCCAATCGTTCCAATGCATATCAGACATGTTATAGAGGAGGCGGTGAGATACTTTGACACTATGGGCACGTGTATATACTGCACTATGATAGAGCAAGACCAGGTATTTAAAGAAAGGGTAATATCGGAAACCGAGCATTTTATTGTTATTGCTCCATTTTTCTCACGGAGCCCCTTTGAGACCTGGATTCTTCCGAAAAGACACAGGGCGTCATTTGCAGAAATCCCTCCTCTCGAGAGGAAAGACCTAGCCGCGGTATTAATTGACATTCTATCGAGATTGTGTCAAGGGCTTGGTGATCCGGACTACAATTACATGGTCCACTCAGCGCCATACCAGGAGGACCCGGCTGACTATTACCATTGGCATGTCCAAATACTTCCAAAGCTCTCTGAGGTAGCTGGATTTGAACTGGGCTCCGGCATATATCTTAACAGCACGAGGCCTGAAGAGAATGCAAGATATCTGAGGGAGACAACGATACATGCCTCATAATAGCTGACGAAGCACGATCCCCTGTAGTTCCTTATTTGACGTAGCACTCCCCGATGATGCCTTTGGCCCTCTCACGCAATTCCAGCGCAAAACCGTCGCGGTTCTGCAGCCCATCTTCGACGGCTGACAGTGCGTCGTAGTAGAGGTTCCAGCCGAGCAATTCCCTTTCGTAGTGCTGCTTGAGCATGCTGTCCTCCCCACGGACAAACTCCAGGGCATTGGCGATACGTCTCGCGCCTATTCTGATGAATTCAACCCCTTGCTCCTCCTGCCCATCAGCAAAGAACGATTCCGCCTTAAGGCCGAAGCGGAGATATACAACAGTCGTTGGAATCGTGGATATAAAACACCCTGTGAATGGATCAATGGTATCCTTGAGCTTTGCCACATCGTCGGTGAGCACCTTGGCATACCCTGAGAAGTACAGTATGCGGACATAGTCGCCCACGAGTTTGGCTAGGGAGGCTGACTCGATTGCCTCTTGAGCACATGATTTCTGGTCGTGGCGCATAATGAGGCCGTCCTTGTGGACATACCCGAGTTTTGTGCCTGAATTGGGTAACACGGAGAGGATATAGGCCTGGTCCTCCGCACGACCAATGAAGGATGGTGTAAAAGGGCGATAGCGGCGGAGGCTGTGGACAAGGATGCCATTTGTTCCTCCAGTTACGTGGACACGCTGGATGCATGTTCTCTTGCCATCTAGCTGGTCGGTGGTGTAGCGTGTCATCATCTCCGCCTCAGTGGAGAGGGCCTGGGGTAAGGTGCTGAAGAAGATATATTCATCCGGCGAAAGCACGCGGTCCGGAAATGCAACATCCGGGGTGAACAGGGACCTGGCAATATCTCGCTCGTCCACGAGGGCCCCGGCTATCATACCGAGTTCCACCGGCTGTCCGTTGGAATCCAAGCCGTGCGCTCCCCAGAGCGGTGTCTTGAGATGTTCAAGAGCGGAGGCGCCTGCCTGTTGCACGAGCTCTTTCTGGGGAAAGACCTGGTCCAGATCGATCTTGAATGTGGCTCGTATTTCCGGTTGGATAAAGATGCTCCAGAATGGGGCTATTGCCTTCAGAAAGCTATAGTGCCTGCCATATTCGCCTTCCACACCGAACACCCTGAGGTGCTCTTTTGCATCGTGACAATGAAGGTAATGTACAGCAGCAGGGGTGAGAATCCCCTCCACAATTCGCCGGGTGTCCGATTCCGTGAACACGTACACATCGAGTTTTTTCAGCCATGCTGAACGGAGGAGTTCTTCTTCGAGGTATCGTTTGGCAATCTGCTGGAGACCTCGGTGGGTAACCGAGGCCGATAGTGCACAGATGGGCCTTGTATCGCCTGATACATTGCCGCGTTCACGCTCAAAGTCAAAGGCCTCCTCTAGGCCTCGTAGGCCGTGGAGGAGTTCGTTTTTCTCCGGCTGGACCCCAACCTGGATAGGGTGGTCGTACCAGTATAGCTGGGGCTCGCGCATGGCGTCGCGGAGCTTTGCCTTCAGGTAGTCGCTGAAGGGGAGTTCATCCAGAGATTTCAATGCTGAAGGGATGGTGAGAAGCGCATTTGAGGTAAAGAGTATCTGCCGGGCAGGATCGGTGATCGGGGCAGTATCCAGGTGGGTAATGGTGACGGTGCGCTTTGCTCGTAAGGCATTGATGCGTTCCTGTTTATTTTCACGGATTCCCTTTGCCTCAGGGAAAAAGACGGACCAGAGCTTTTCTGTGGTTTCCCCGGTCTTCTTCATGTGCTCCTTATCCGACATCCAGGAGGAGAGGGCTTTTAGACGGTCCCTGAAGGTGGGTTGGTGCTTGCATACGCTTTCGATTTCCCAATGAACCAGCTCTATTCCCTTCATATAGAAGTTGGCCACCTCTGCCCAATCAGATGAGCTTGTCATACGGGCTAGAAGACGCTTAGCCTGTTCTGATGCCGGCTGTGTGTCGCCTGCAAGAAGGACGAGAAACGCGGCGTTCAGTGCCCGAGCGACACCAGCATTGTCAATACCCTCCTCGTCAAGGTGTTTTGCTGGATCCGAAATAGAAAACGCATCCTCCCGTGGGTGAAGCAATGTGGAGATGATGGATTCAAATCGTTTGATCATTGCTTACCTTGAAGCTCGCAGAGGGCTAGCGCAGTTTTGTATATCCGGTCCCTGTAATGGGCCTGTGGTTTCAGGTGGAGGAACGGGATGACTGAGCGAATCAGGAGGAGAGGGGCACGAACTCTTTATAGATCCTCACAGTCTCATCTATCATCTTCTCCACTGAGAAATTTTCCACCACCTTAGCCCTCGCCCTCTTTCCCATTGCCATTTTCTCTTTTTCATCCAGTTCAAAGATATTCAAGAGGAGTTCTGCGAGTTGTCGGTCATCGTCCGGTTCAATGAGATAGCCGTTCTCGCCATCATCTACGATCTCGGGAAGCGCCCCACTCCTTGTCCCGACCACGATTTTCTCCATGGCCATGGCCTCGATAAAAACAAGGCCAAAGACCTCATCAACAGAAGGCAGGCACATGATGTCACAGGCAGCATAGACATCTCGCATGAAGGAATAGCTGTGCGCCGCATCGAGAAGTACTATGTTCTGGTAAAGGTCGTTTACCTTCATCAGATCATCATAGGCGCTTAAATGCTGCTTCTGAACGGCCTCATCACCATAGGCAGGGGCCATGAGCATGATCTTAAATCTATCCGTCTTTTCCTTAGCCCTGGCTCCTGCTTTGAGGAGGGTGGCAAGTCTTTTTCTGGTCGTTGGCTTTCCATCCGGGTTGACTATCCTTGAGGGCCAGAGCAAAACCGTTTCTTCTGGCGTTGCCTGGATTTGCCGTCGAGCTTTTTCCCTGTTCCCCTTTTCTTTTTGAAAATAATCAACCTTGACCCCATTGTAGAGGATATTCGTCTTCTTGAAGGGAAGATCAAACGTAAGGGTTTCCTCCATGTGCCATTTGCTAACAAAGATGACATCGTCCCAGGAAAGGGAGATGAGGAGTTTGCCCATTTGGCTATCATTCATACAGTGGGAATGCATGAGCATGGGGATTTTATGGCTGGCCCCTTGTTCAAAGAGATGTGCCGTGCGCAGAGGAGTAAGAGGGGCGAACATATTGTGGAGGTGGATTATATCGAACTGGTTTTCCTCAAAGAAGCCACGGATGGATTCTCTGAACTGTGACAGAACAGGGCCCCCTGTTTTCTCGGGGTCAAAACAGGCAAGCCTCACAACTTTGGGGTCCTTTTCCCGCTGAATTTCATCCTTCTCGGAGAGTGAGGCAGCGAGAATAGTCACGGTATGACCCCTTACGGCCAGCTGCTCTCCCCACAGCTGAAGTAGGGTTTCCACTCCACCAATCTGGGGTGGGTAATACCAATGAATCATCAATATCTTCATCTCAGCGGGGTGACGGGAACCTCCTTTTGGTGAGGGGAGCATAGAGGACATGACGCTTGCGTGTCAAGCAAAACCAGCAAAGAGGTGATCCCGGGATCTCGCCCTATTCATTCCCCCCCTTCACACGCGGTCTGATTCCAATAAACAACCTATTATCTGCAGTACAAATACTTGAGATATCCATACCTATTTTGACTGAGCTTTTACCGAACCGAGCTATCATCGGTTTTAGTTTTTGAATCTCAATCGGATATTCTCTCTCGCCGATGAGTGCTACTAACAGCGACCATAGAACCTCACCTCTATCCGCTTCTCCCATAATCGTGGGTTTTACGTAGAGTATCTGTTTTTCCTCATCATATCTTATTGAGGCTTCACAATTGAGGGATGCATCGATAGTGCCGAGGCTAACGCTCGCTGGTAGGTCACCGATTTTACCGGTATAGGTAATATCTTCTCCACGGATATGTACGGAGCATGAGACCGTATTTATTTCTAGTTTTAACCTCTCAATTGACTGAACCCAGACAACCCCTGAGAAGTTTCTCTCCGTGGTTATCGCTACTGGCAACGCGTCATTGACGAATCGCGTCAAGACCTCTGCTGGAATGACAACACTAATCTCATTCTTCCCGTCGGGCGTGGCTGATGAATGGGGGATAAAGAGGCATAAACAAAGAACTGAAGCAAGTATGGTAGTGATAATTCTCTTCATCTTCTTCAGAATAGGCGAGGACTTCAGGTAGTTGGCAGCCTTTTGTCCGGCCAGCATGCCTACACAGCTTGCTAGATCGCAGCCGATGACCGCTGCTCCATAATCAGCCATATTCACCTCCGTTCAGTATCGGAGAGATCATTGGCTATGGCCTCGAATTTAACCCTTGGGCCCGGTATTCATTCATTACCTTATTTGATAGAAATCATCAACCACAACACAACAGGTGCGCAGGGGCATGTCATAGTGAAACATAACCTGGCGATTCCTAAGCCTATTGTTGGGTATGGGTATCTCTTTTTTTGCTATGCCCTATCATAGTTAAATCTCGTGGCAGTTT
>JABXJZ010000132.1 GCA_013375335.1 Desulfobacterales bacterium | reverse complement strand
CCTCCATCGTCCTGAAACCCAGAGTAGCTGTCATACCTTCTGTCTTTCCCCTTTTTCACGATGGCCATAAATAGGTTGTTATCCACCAAAACCCGAGCATTTTCCGTTCCCTGAATGCAATGAGGAGGCCAAAGAACCTGAGTTCTTCCCTCGATTCTTATAACTTCAAAGGGCTTTTTCCCGGCATGATTCGTATAGAAGGATATATGATCTGCTGGGTGCCAGTCCTGTGTACCAAAAATAAGGTAACCCTTCCCGGCTAGAGCCTCAGTAACCTTTTGCACTTTGTCAACAAAGGCCTTATCTGTACCCTCGACTGCGAGCGATCCTTTCTTCCACGTGGTGAAATCGCCTTGTATATCAACCACGATGACCCCAATATTCTGCTGCGCAAAGGTACTTGTTGCAAAAAATGAAAAATAAATCCCCCCCACTATCGTTGCTAAGATAAGGAAAAAAAATTGTTTCATGGCGACTCCTCCTTTTGAAGTTTTGTTTACTTACCATATAGTAAAATCCTGAGAGTGTAATGGTTACATATTGTAGTTGAAAGTTCAATATCGTTTGAAACCTGTGGACTGAACCCCTAAAAAAACCTCTATGGAAGGTTTGTATGATCGGATTTCAACCATTACAATTGCATACTTCAAGATGCTATCGACATCCCTGAGAGATCCTTCCCTCTGACGAATACCGTTTGATATTATTAAATTCCTGGGACACCATATGTTATTTTGCTCTTTGTTTGGCCTTTCGGCCGGGCTTTTGCCTGCGGAGTATCCAACCCGATGTGTTCTCAAGCAGACTGATGAAACCCTCACCCCTGAGCGGCCTGCCAGTGCGCTCGTAACTGCGCAGGAGACAGATCTCCTCCTCAGGGAGCTCTTCTGAGAGGAACTGTCCCGTACCCCCGATAATCCTCATCTGAGAAAAAGGTTTCCTGACGGCGATTGCCCCGTTGGGTCACGTGATGGGGAATACCTGGGGCCACCACTCGCGCCATTCGTGCCATGGAAGGCATCGGAGCGGGTGAGGGTCCTGCCGTCAAGAAAAAAGGATGGTGTTTCCAGATTTGGTGGCAGATTTGGATAATTGAGGCTATCCGTATGGCAGCGCTCCTCTCAAGGAAATCTTAGTCCTTGGTCGTTAGTATCGGGGATACTAAGATGGAGGTAGTGGCGAAGTGCGGCGAGCGGACTTTAAAGGAAGTCACGGGTTTTACGATGCAGGGGCGCTTTGTGGGCGGTTCTCAACCCACCTATCTGACCGTTCTGAATTAGCTGACATTTGATCTCACCATCAACGGATGAGGGCTTCAACCCGTCCTTAGACTATTGAATTTATTTCCCGGTATCAGCGACGAATCCCGCTTGAAACATGCAAGGAATTGATATCGACACAAACCTCATATTTCAGTTTCTTAGGAGTAATAAGTAAATCGGCGAAACGTCTTTCGGATTCAAGAATACTTTTGGAATGTTGATTTAATGGTTAAAGAGGCTGATAAGCTCTTAGCCGAGGCGATGAGATAGTGGTCGGTCTTTATAAGGATGGCATCATTAAGAAACGGCCTCATTATCCTGCATATCCCGATCGCATTTTTGTATATTTCTCATTTTTTAAAGTAACTTATCCTAAGCGTCAATCATGGTAACCTCTAATTACCTCGAGAACTGCTCTGATCCAGATGCGACGGCTTTCCTGAGCTTTCTCCTGACATGCTCGATTGCAAGTAGGTTACAAGGTTGATGTTACTGTTGGTGATGCCGAGCTTTCGGCGGATATGTTCCCGGTGCCGGTTGACCGTAGCCCAGGAGATACCGCACAGCTGAGCGATTTCTTTTGTCTGTAACCCATTACGGATCATGTTGCAGATTTTCACCTCCGTGGGTGTCAATGAGTGATATTTCTGGGAGAATTTATTGATGAAAGGTGAGGTGAGTTCTTCGAGGTTGGTTCTCAGTAGTTCTACATACTTCCTCTGAATTTTAGGCAGCTCCAGTTCCAGTGCGTGCAAAATCGGCATGAGAATCTTCTCGGCATTTGCCTGCACATTTCTGTGAATCTCCTGTTTCTCTTCCTCGATTCTAGCCAGAACCGCTCGTAACGCGGTGTTCGTCTCCTGTAACGCCTTCCGTTCCACCATCAGCTGCTTGTTGGTTTCCAGCAACTCCTGCTCAGCAGCAATCCTCATCGCAATAGCCCCGATCCGCTCGGCCACCGCATCAAGCAAAGCTCGCTCTTCCTTGAGAAATGGTCCTTCATCCGCTGGCGGGCACTCTTTGAGGTAAAACACCGCCACTTCACCTGCTGGTTCGTTATACATGAAAATTTGTGAGGACTGTCGCCACCTGGTGACTTTGAAATTGCTGCTCTTGTAAACCTTCCCAGCAAATTCTATCCGCGCACAGGTGACCTCGGGATATTGCCACGAGTAAGGCAAGAAATCGACAAGACCTCGCAAAACCTCATCTATGGAATCCCCGTGACGCTCAGCAAGCTTGGCGATCCCGTACAGGCAGTTCAATTCCTTAATGCGTTCACGGAGAGCGATTTCCACTTTTGCTGGCTCGGTTTCAAAGTTCTGGGGAATTCGCCAGAGGAAGGGCAATCCCTCTGCAGGACTGTGCCATTCTGAGGTACCAGTCTTGCGCACCGGATGCTGTTTTCGAGGCATGTCAAGTTCTCCTGTTATTGGCATTTTGTAGGCACAAATTAGGCATTTTTTTGCATACATATTATAGGCATAGCATGTGCAGTATAGTCGTATTTTCATTGCCCTCTTTAACTAGTAATTTATGAGCTGTCAAGCAGAAATTACTACTGGAGGAATCGATTATGTCCAATTTCAATATTGATTCAATTCTCGAAGGCCGCCGGAGTCAACCTCATCAACTCATTGAAGTGCTGCAAGATGTCCAGGACGCCTTTGGATATTTACCTGAGGAAACCATGGAGACTGCGGCAAGAGAATTGGGAGTGCCCCCGATTGAGGTGTATCGAGCTGCACACTTTTACAAGGCGTTTTCGCTCACACCACGAGGGAAATACGTAGTCACAGTCTGCATGGGTACTGCCTGTCACGTTCGAGGCTGTGATCTTCTCTTCGACCAGGTTCTCGGACAACTCAACGTCAAACCTGGAGAAACTACTGAGGATGGCCTTTTCACCCTTGAATGCGTTAATTGCCTTGGTTGCTGTGCACTCGGGCCTACAGTCGTCATAAACGGGACGTACTATCATCACATGTCTCCCGGTAAGCTTCGGTCCTTAATCGAATTTACCCGTAGGACTGGAAAGGAGAAAATCGCCCATGCCTAGGCTCGCCCATATCAATGATCTTGAAGATCTCCGCATGCAACTTAGCGCTGAACACACGCACTTCACCAAGACCCTCACTTTCTGCGGCGGAACTGGGTGCCAGGCATCAGGCTCACTCTCAGTGGTCGATGCAGTCAAGGATGTCCTGAGCAAACAGGGACTGGACAAGCGTGTACTGGTGCGAGTCACCGGTTGTCAGGGCTTTTGTGAACAGGGACCCATTATGGTGCTTGAGCCGGGCAATATATTCTACTGTCACCTCACCCCTGACGATGCACACGATATCGTTATCAAAACGGTTAGTAATGGCGAGGTTATTGAACGATTGCTCTATACCGATCCTGTCCCTGGCAAAAAGGTTGGCACCGAGGCGGAAATTCCCTTCTACCGCGCTCAGGACCGTCAGCTGCTGTCACAGAATCGACTAGTTGATCCTTGCTCTATCGACAGTTATATCGTTCTTGGCGGGTATGGGTCACTAACAAAAGCCCTCACCGAGATGCCTCCAGTAGCAATCATTGAGGAGATCAAAGCTTCTGGTCTGCGGGGTCGTGGCGGTGGTGGCTTCCCTACAGGTCGGAAATGGGCTGACTGTTGGGCTGCCCCAGGGGATGAGAAGTACGTTATCTGCAATGCAGATGAAGGTGATCCAGGTGCCTACATGGACCGTTGTCTCTTGGAAGGTAACCCGCACCTGGTGCTCGAAGGGATGATGATCGGAGCTTTGGCTATTGGTGCCCGGCAAGGACACATCTATGTCCGTAAAGAATATCCCTTAGCTGTCAAACATGCCCGAGTGGCCGTGCAGCAAGCGAGAGAATTGGGGCTTTTAGGGGAGCACATTTTGGGATCGAAATTCTCGTTCGATATAGAAATCGCCAGAGGAGGTGGCGCCTTTGTCTGCGGCGAGTCAACCGCACTCATGGCTTCACTGGAAGGTAAGGTCGGCGAACCGCGACCCAAAGATGTCCACACCGTGGTGGATGGTCTCTGGCACAAACCTACGACCCTCAATAACGTGGAGACCTGGGCCAACGTGCCGTCAATTATTATGAATGGGGCTTCCTGGTTTGCCTCAAAGGGAACTAAAGGTAGTAAAGGAACCAAAATTCTCGCCCTCACCGGTCGAGTCAAAAATACCGGCCTCGTCGAAGTAGCCATGGGTACGCCGTTGCGGACCATCGTGTTCGATATCGGTGGTGGAGCAGATAATGGGAAGGCGGTCAAAGCCTTACAGACCGGGGGTCCTTCCGGTGGGTGCCTGCCAGTAGATAAGTTTGATCTTCCCATCGATTTTGAAGCACTCGCTGAAGCGGGCTCTATGGTAGGTTCCGGTGGCATGGTAGTGATGGACGAGGGAACGTGCATGGTCGACGTTGCCAAGTACTTCCTTGCCTTCCTCCAGGATGAGTCGTGCGGCAAGTGCGTGCCCTGCCGTCTGGGCATCGATCGCATGCTCGAGATCATCAGCGATATTACCGAAGGCCACGGCCGACCTGAACAGATTACGCTATTAGAAGACTTAGCCGAAACGGTAGGTGAAACATCGCTCTGTGCGTTGGGTAAGAGTGCGCCGAATCCGGTGCTCTCGACGTTACGCTATTTCCGTGAGGAATATGAAGCTCATATCAACCAAAAGCGATGCCCTGCTGGTGTATGCAAAGCAATGATCGAATATGCGAT
>JABXJZ010000464.1 GCA_013375335.1 Desulfobacterales bacterium | reverse complement strand
TCAAAAGTTCCAAACATGTTAAAGAGCTTGTCTTTAGGACCGTCGCGACAATGAGAATGTTTTGGTCATTTGGGTTTTGGTCACCTGCCCGCCATCGCTCTCGCTCAGGCGAGGCAGGCGGGTCCTCTAAGTCATATTGTTTAGTATTTTCTGCTTCGGGCATTTGTGTTTGTTTCGTGCTTCGAATTTCGGATTTCGAAATTGATGCTTATGCTCCCTACCGGATCATCTGGCTCATCTCAAATATGGGCAGCAATATAGAAATAACAATAAATCCAACAATCAGGCCCATGATCAGGATCATAAATGGCTCGAGCATTGAGGTCAATGCCATGATGTGGGATTCCACCTCTCTTTCATGGGTGTCTGCAATTTTATTCAGCATGGCCTCTAACTCCCCGCTTTGCTCACCTACAGATACCATTTGTACTACCATAGGGGGAAACCATTGGCTTTGGGAGAGAGTAGCTGCAAGGCTCTTGCCAGCCTGGATATCATCTACCGCGTTATCAAGGACACTGGCAATGAGAGAATTCCCCACAATTTTGCCGACAATCTGGAGAGCGGATATAAGGGGAACGCCACCTTGGAGAAGGCTCCCGAGGGTCCTCCCAAATCGGGTCAGCGCAATTTTTTGGTTAACAGAGCCAAGCAGAGGAATGCGCAGTTTGACTTTGTCCCATAGGTAATGAATCCCTGGCCTTCTCTTACTATAGCGTAACAGTACTATAGCACCAATGAAGACCAGCAGAATAACCCACCAGAAAGATAGCAGGAAATTGCTGACCTGTATGAGCACCACGGTTGGCAAAGGGAGGGCCTGGTGCATTTCGGTGAAGATCTTTGTAATTTTAGGGACGACGAAGGTTATAAGAAAAAAGAGGACACCAGTTCCAATCAAAGACATAAAGACTGGATAGGCCAGGGCTGCCTTAAGGCGACTTCTCAAGGCCTGTTGATGTTCACCGAATTCTGCCAGACGACCCAGAACCACATCAAGAGATCCTGAGGCCTCGCCTGAGTGGACCATATTGATATACATATTTGAAAATATCTTGGGGTGCTGAGAAAGGGAGAAGGCCAGGCTGTTACCCTGGTTTACCGACTCCTTGATCTGCGCCATAATCTTCTTAAGCGTCGGGTTGGTAATCTGGGATATAAGTGCCTCTAAGGATTTCACCAGGGGAACTCCAGCCCCCAATAGGATGGACAGTTGCCTCGTCATTGCGGAGATCTCTCCAGCCTTGACCCCCTTGAGAAGACCGAAGATGGATACTGGGTGAGAAGGAAGACCCCTGGGCCTGGAAAGTGCCTCTCTTACCTCAACCGGAAATATCCCTGAGCCCCTGAGCTTTTGGCGGGCTGCCACCGGGCTGTCCGCATCAAGGATCCCCTTCATGGCCTTTCCGGAGCTATTGAGGCCTGTGTACTCATATACGGGCATCGTCCCTCCTTCGTGAGTCGAGACCCCGAGACCCAAACCTTGGATGTAGCAAATCTA
>JABXJZ010000131.1 GCA_013375335.1 Desulfobacterales bacterium | reverse complement strand
TACCTTCCCTTTTTTGTGTAAAATAGCAAGGACTATTGCTCTAATCACGGGGAATACATCGTGGCAAACAAGGGGGAGGAAAAAAATATAAAACTAAGTATTGCTTATGACGGGACCGGCTATTTTGGATGGCAGCGCCAAGTTGATAAGCCGACCATACAGGGGACTATTGAGGAGAGGATAGAGATGATGGTGAGGAAACCTATTTCACTTATTGGAGCAGGAAGGACAGATGCTGGCGTTCATGCCCTCCATCAGGTTGCCAATTTCAGAGTTTCTTCTCCTATAACTCCTGCTACGTTCTTGAGGGCGCTTAATTCTCTTGTTCCCGAAAATATCCTTATCAAAGACGCACAATATGTCCCTTTTGATTTTCATGCCAGGTATCATGCCAAGAGCAAGGTCTATGAATACAGGATTCATAATGAGAGACTTCAGTCCCCCTTTCTCAGGCATTACGCTTGGCATATACCCCACTCATTTGATCTCCAGGCCATGCAACAATGCTTGGAGGTTATTGAGGGGACCCATGATTTTTCCTATTTTTGCCCTGCTCAGGATAGGAAGATCGATCCAGTAAGAAGCATGATTCAGGCGAGCCTTAAGATCCGGGAGGGCAATCTGCTGATATTTGATTTTGAGGCAAATGGGTTTCTAAGGCACATGGTCAGAAATATCATGGGGACAATTGTTAAGGTAGGCCTCGGGGAGATGAGCGCCGCCCGCTTTGCTGAGATATTGCAATCAAAAGACCGCGAGCACCCTGGAGCCAAGGCCCCACCAGGTGGGCTCTATTTGAAGGATGTCAAATATTGATGACAGCTGACCGATGGTGGTGGATCTCCCTAAATTAGTTGTTATAAGCGGGCCGACCTGCTCGGGGAAGAGCGTGTTGGCTGTTTCATTAGCCCAGTTATTGGGTGGAGAGATAATAAATGCGGATTCCATGCAGGTTTACAGGGGCATGGATATTGGTACAGCCAAGCTGCCCCTCTCTGAGAGGAAAGGGATTCCTCACTACCTTATAGATGTCGTTGACCCTGATCAGGAATTTAATGCCGCACTGTTTCTCCTGCATGCCCTTCCAGTAATCAAGGGCCTTCACGCAAGAAAAATACCTACCATTGTGGTCGGCGGAACAGGGCTTTATGTCAAGGCCCTTTTGGGAGGCCTCTTTAAGTGCCCGCGATCTCAGCCAGAGTTAAGACAAGAGCTATGGAAGGAATGTGAAAGACGGGGCCCATCCTTTCTTTATCAAAGACTATCGAGGCTTGATAGGAAAGCGGCGGATAGAATACACCCGAGGGATAAGATCAGAATTGTCCGGGCGTTGGAGGTAATTCATCTCACCGGATGCCCATTTTCTGAGCTGGCCAGGAAGCACGGTTTCTCCCATAGGCGATTCCTCGCGCTCCATCTTTGCCTGGATATTGATAGGCATGCCCTCTACAGTAGGATTAACAGACGGACCATATCCATGATCGACTCGGGTCTCATTGATGAGGTTGAGGGACTTCTTAAGACGGGATATGGTTCGGGGCTCAAGCCGATGAGGGCCATTGGCTACAGGCACATTGTAGGGTATCTCAAAGGTAGGTGGAGTCTTGATGAGGCGACCAGGCTTATTCGGCGGGATACGAGGCGGTATGCAAAGAGACAACTTACGTGGCTGAGGGCTGATCCCCAGAAAATCTGGGTAGACCCGGATCATAAACAAGGCATAATCAACAGGGTAATGGCATTTATGCAAGGGCTTGACCTCTAAAGCTTTTTCGTTTAGATTAAGAATCGGTCCCAGAGGGTGACATTTATGCAGGATGTTGCTGCCATGAGGCATTGTAAGTATGGGTTTCTTAGGGTTTTGCCCCTTTTCTTCCTTATTCTGATAATTGCTGGGTGTGCCCCTAAGGCGAGAGCACCGATAAGCAACCTCCACACCCCCGAGCACCATGCTCTCACCGGTATGAAGTTGCTGGAAACTGGTAAGCTGTCAGATGCGGAAAGGGAATTCAACCTGGCCAGGAGCAAGCAGGAAGAGGCATTGGCCTATGTGGGATTTATGCGCCTGTATACACGGCAAAAGGATGAAGGGTGGCTGGGGCATGTCTCGCCCTTTGCTGATGTGAGGAATGACGTCCCCTGTTTTAATGCAGTTATGGTCTGCACCACCAGGGGTATCATCGAGCCGAGGAGATGTGTCAGACAAGATATCTTCGATCCTGGAGGTGCTGTTTCAGGCGCAGATGCCTTATTGGCCATAAGGAGACTTAACGAAGACCTGGGGATTTTTTAAGGACCTCGTTTACGGGTGTTCTATGGATCAGATTAGAGAACTGAAAGCTATTGGGAGGAGCGAGAGCCTCCCCTATTTTTTCCGCCTCTGCCTTCTTGTGCTTTTTCTGTGTCTGCTTGCACATCTCCCTACAAAGCTCTCTTCAGCTCAGGAGATAGAAGGGGCTGATGAGAGAATTGCGACAGGGACAGGAACAATCGTTAGCGGAAATATGGCCCTTGCCCGAGATGAGGCCATATCCCAAGCCTCTCTCAAGGTCATTGAGGAATGTCTTATCCAAAGACTAGGGGCCCAGGGTCTGGCCAATAATTTCGAAAGATTAGATGAAGAGATCCTATCACGAACAAAGGAGTACATACGGGATTATCGGATAATTTCCGAGCTCAGGACTGAGAGGTACGTCAAGGTATTGATGAAGGTTCGGGTAAATGAGGCTATATTAGAGAAGAGACTCGAAAGGATGGGATTTTCCGAGATTGATAGTATCCATGCTGCTGTCCTTTTCCTGGTTTCAGAGATGAAGGAGGGTCTTCCACCTATCTACTGGTGGGGTGATCCTTCTCGCGAAACATCACTCACCCAGACGGAACTTGCCCTTAGCCGGGTCTTTGAAGGCAAGGGCTTCAGGGTTGTGGGGAGATCTTTTTTCCCTCCCGAAGAGGGCTATGACGAGAGCATGCTACATTTAGCCTTGGGCAATGAGGAAGCAGTCAAGTGGGGTAGGCTCTTATCTGCTCAGGTAGTTATAACCGGAGAGGCCCATCTATACGGGGCATCGAAGGCATCAGTGTTTTTGAAGACCCTAAAGGTCGTGGACGGAACAATACTCGCTCGGGGTTACAGGGGAGGGACACTGGAGGGTAATGGGGGGGGCGATAGGAGTGCGGTAGAGTTAGCTGTTAATAATTGGGCAAATGATATGCTCCCCCTTATAGTTAGCGGTCTTAAACCTGCCGAAAAGCCTATTAATCAAATCACTGTGATGATAAAGGGCCTTAAGAGCTACAAAGAGTTTCGAGATTTTAGGGAATTCTTGAAGGGAGATTTTCCTGAGGTAAGATCGGTAGTAGAGAGGAGTTTAAAGCGGGACCTGGTAAGGGTATCTGTGGAAGTAAAGGGAGATCCAGAGGCACTGGCCGAAAAAGTAGTGAATCATCCCAAAAGACCCTTTTCGTTTGAGATTGACGAGCTCAGTGATCAGGGATTTACAGTGGTTATAAGATGACCGTACCTAATTTGATTAGCATCCTGAGGATTATCCTCGTTCCGATTTTTGTAATATATATGATCGATCATAGGACCTTAGCCTCTCTGGTCATTTTCATGATTGCCGGCGTCAGTGATGCCCTGGATGGCTTTATAGCCAGGGTTTTTCATCAGAAAAGCAATTTGGGGGCCCATCTTGATCCCTTGGCTGACAAAATCCTGCTCATGAGCGCCTATATCATATCGGCTATCTTTAAGATGATTCCGGCCTGGTTGGCTGTTTTAACGATAAGCAGAGATGTCATTATCTTGCTCGGGGTTCTGGTACTGTACCTGAACCGCTACCCGGTAAAGATTCAGCCCTCGCTCTTGGGCAAGGCAACAACATGTATGCAGGTAGTCACCATTTTAATCGTATTGTCACATGATTATCTCAATATCAGATTTCTGAAAATATACTCTTTCTGGCTGGTTGCTTTATTCACCGTAGCTTCCGGACTTCAATACATGAGGAGTGGATTGATTATCCTGAGTCAGGGCGCGAATAGCAGGGCCACGTCCTAGTGAAGAGTAGGCTATGGATTTTTGAGCAGGACTCAGGTGTTAGCGTGGACTAGGTTGTGATTTTACTTGACTTACCAATAGAGGATTTGATAGATATCCGCCTAACAGGCGCGTAGCTCAGGGGGAGAGCGCTACCTTGACACGGTAGAGGTCACGGGTTCAAATCCCGTCGTGCCTACCATACAAAGCCGTTAACAGAGGGGATTGTCAACAATCCCCTTTTTGGTGTGATTAGAGGAAAGGAAATGGCATGAAATATCTTCAGTACAATGACAAACTCGAGAAGTGTTACTCCGCTGTGATCATGGATGTCATGGACCGGATGAATTTCCGCGTCCAGTGTATGGATCCCGCCATAAGGCCACTTATTCCTACCATGAGGACATGGGGTGAGGCGGTGACCATGTATTTTGAGGCGGTAACCGAGGTTCCTCAACGCCCTTTCCAGCTGGAAATGGAGGTCCTTGACGATATTAAGGAAGGCCAGGTGATTGTCTGCCAGTGTAATGCGGCTTCCCTGTCAGCAGTCTGGGGTGGTCTCTTGACCAACGCGGCTGTGGGCCGTAAGGCAGCAGGAGTCATAACGGACGGTGGCGCCCGTGACTACAACGAAATCGTCGCTCTAGACTTTCCGACGTTTTGCAGGGGCCTCACCCCTTACGACTCTCTCGGGCGTATGGATGGAAAAGAGCGCGACATTCCCATTGTCTGCGGGGGGATCCGCGTTAACCCCGGTGACCTTGTATTTGGAGATATTGATGGTGTTGTGGTAGTTCCGCAGGAGATTTTTGAAGAGGTTATTGAAAGGGCATGGGAAAAAGTCCAGGGTGAAAATATCGTGCGTGAGAAATTGAGAGCAGGGGCGAGTGTTGTCACGACCTTTGAAAAATACGGCATCCTGTAGAAGAGGTGCTGAAATCCCCTCGACCGGCCTCTTGCTTTACTTATCCCTT
>JABXJZ010000463.1 GCA_013375335.1 Desulfobacterales bacterium | reverse complement strand
GGGGAAATCTATGGGAGAAGAAACCGTATTGCTGGATCGGAAGTTCGGTCACATGGTGAGGACGGCAACACAGAGCCACATTGAACTAAAATCCCATTATACCCCAGAGGATTGTAAGGAAATTTCTTATGACACGGACCTGGGAGATCCTGGCGAATATCCATTTACCCGGGGGCTATATCCAGAGATGTACAGGGACCGTCTTTGGCTTAAGTCGTTTATCGTCAGCTACAGCACGCCGGAAGACACGAATGCAGCATTCAAACAATACATTGCTAACGGAATGACGGATCTCCGCCTATTAGCGGACTTGCCAACCCAGTCGGGTATAGATCCTGATCATCCCTTCGCATGGAACAGTATGATGTGCGGAGGCGTTGCCACTTATGCCTTAAACGTCTACGAAAAGATGTTAGAGGGTCTCCCTCTGGAAAATGTGGTTTATGAACTAGCCCATTCCAGCATATCCAACTTTATTTATTTTTACTCCTTATTAGTGGCTCTCATGGAGAATCGAGGTCTGGATATCGCCCAACTTCGCGGGAATAGCATTAACGACCCTGTTCGAGCTAAGCTGGTGTATGCCTCCCCTGACTTTCCCACGCACATCGACAGACGGATCTGCCTGGATCATATTGAGTATTCTGTCCGCAATACACCTAAATGGCGGCCCTTTGCCCCCAATGGTGTCGATCCCTGCCAGGGAGGGATGGATGCTGTGAGAGAGTTGGGAGGATGTCTAGCTGTGGCCACGACCATCTGCCTCGATTTGATCGAACGGGGCATTTCGATTGACGACTATGGAGCAATGGTTTTCTCGCTGGACGCAGAATCAGACTTTTTTGAGACCATCGCGAAGTTTCGTGCAGCAAGGAGGATGTGGGCCAGGATAGCCAGAGAGAAACTGGGTGCGAGGACGAGAAAAGCTATGCAATTAAAGATTGGGATTCGCACCTCTGGATTATCTCTGCAAAGCCAGAAACCTCTGAATAACACTGCTCGTGTGACTCTGCAGATCCTCAGCTGCATTCTCGGAGGGGTTAACTCCCTCGATGCCTCCAGTATTGATGAGGCGATCGGCCTGCCATCCTATGAGGCCAGAGTGTTCAATCTGGATACCCAGCATATTATAACCCATGAGGCGAATGTCCCTCTGGTTGCTGATCCTCTTGGCGGTTCCTATTATTTAGAGTGGCTGACCAGCAGGCTGGAAAATGAAGTCAACAGATACCTGGATGAAGTTGAAGCACGGGGCGGCATTTTTGAGTGTCTCGAATCGGGATGGTTAAAAGACCTTATGGAAGCCAACCGTCTCAGAGTACAACGGGAAAGGGCGAAAGGCAAACGCTTAATCGTTGGCGTCAATGCGTTCCAGGGTGAAGGCGAAGAGGGACCCATTAATCAGGCTATTCGGGATGTTGCTTACAAGGCGCCTTCCGTGGTCCTTCGCGAGCAAAAGGTGCGGGAAGTCAAAGAATTTAAACAAAACCGCAATCAAAAGACCCTTAA
>JABXJZ010000130.1 GCA_013375335.1 Desulfobacterales bacterium | reverse complement strand
TGCGGTGATCAAGGAGACCAACCCCCTGCCCCTGACCTGTGGCAGAGTTTGTCCCCACCCCTGTGAGGATATGTGCCGGTTGGGGAACGCGACCGACCCCGTCAACATCAACCACCTCAAACGCTTCGTAGCAGATTATGAGATGCACTCAGGGGAACACATAACGCCTTACAAGGCGCCCGAGACAGGAAAGAAAGTCGCCATCGTCGGAGGGGGGCCCGCGGGGCTCACCTGCGCCTATTATCTAGCCCGATTCGGCCATGCCGCCACCATCTTCGAGGCCATGCCCGAGTTAGGGGGGATGCTCAGATACGGGATCCCCGAGTACCGGCTCCCCAACGAAGTGCTGGATTGGGAGATCAGGGGGATCCTCGAGATGGGAGTAGAGGTAAAGACCAGTGTCCGTATGGGCACGGACTTCACCATTAAATCCTTGAGGGAAGAGGGGTACGACGCGATATTTCTGGGAACCGGCGCGTGGGACAGCAGGGGCCTCGGGGTTGAGGGAGAGGATCTTTCCGGGGTGATCCCCGGCACCCACTTTCTGATCGACAGGGGGCTGGGAAAGGAGACCCCTGTGGGCGAGAAGGTGGCCATCATCGGCGGCGGCAACACCGCGCTCGATGCGGCCCGTACCTCATGGAGGCTCGGGGCCAAGGAGGTGACTGTGCTCTACCGCCGCTCGAGAAAAGAGATGCCCGCCAACGCAATCGAGATCGAGGAGGCCGAGAGGGAGGGGGTGCTCTTTCACTACCTAGCAGCCCCCACGAAACTGATGGGGGAGGATAGCAGACTTACTCATTTGGAGTACATCGAGATGGAGCTCGGCGAGCCCGATGAGTCGGGACGGCGCAGGCCGGTGCCCAAGCCAGGCACTGAGAAGACGATCCCCGTGGACAACGTTATCGCCGCCATCGGGCAGTTTCCGGTAACCGATTTTCTGGCCGATGACGGGGTGACCTTAACGAGGTGGAATACCATTGAGGTGGACAATGAGGCAACCGGTGAGACCAACCTCGAGGGGGTCTTTGCCGGTGGTGATGCGGTAACTGGTGCCTCCATTGCAGTTGAGGCCATCGGCGCCGGAAGGAGGGCGGCGCGAGCCATCGACCTATATCTCAGGGGCGAGGAGGTGTCCGTGCCGGAGGAGACCATCACTAAGGAGAGCGCACTGGTTGACGTGGACGAGCTCGCGGGGGTGCCTCAGAGTGAGCGGGTTGCAATGCCCGAGCTCGAGGTCGAGGACCGGGGGCTCAACTTTGGCGAGGTGGAACTGGGACTCGATGACGAGGCTGCTCGCAATGAGGCGGAGCGGTGTCTGCGGTGTGGGCTCATCTGTTACAGGAAGGGTGCGGGAGGTCTTCAGTAGGAATTTTATCTTGCAAATGTGTTATTAGTTATCTATAGTGATTAAAAAACGAAAGGAGGGATAAGCTTTGATGAAAAAAAGGGTCTTCTTTCTAAGCACGGTTATCCTCTCTATAGCACTGCTTGCTGGTATGGGAATACTTCTAGCAACAGATCAGCCTGATGAAATCAGTATCAAGTCAGAGGCGTTTGCAAAGTATAAAAAGGGGCCTGTCCCATTTACCCACAAGAAACACAATGTAGACTACAAGATTGCCTGCACAGAGTGTCATCACGTGTACAAGGAGGGAGTGAACGTCTATAAGGAGGGAGATCCCGTCCAAAAATGCTCAACCTGTCACGATCCCGTAGAATCAAAGGATAAGGTGAAGAAGTTGATGGTAGCATACCATAGGAACTGCCAGGGTTGTCACAAGGCGTTAGAGAAAGCTGGTAAAAAGACGGGGCCCACAAGGAAATGTAGCCAGTGTCACGAAAAGAAAGAGTAAACCTTGTAACTCTTGAAGGGCACCGACTATCTCCTTCCTGTTTCCCAGGAGCTGCCACCAGAACAGAGGTACTTAAAATGCCGCTCTAAAAAGAGCGGCATTTTAAGTACCCGACCCTATTATTAACTAACTTATCGTATCTCCAAACAGAGGACTGCCCTATTCGGCTCTGTTGCGGTAGGAACAACATCGGAGTATTAATCCTCAACCTCTGTTACCGTAATAGCCTCAGCCTCGCAAACCTCAACACAACTCTCGCATCCAATGCACTCCTCTTCATTAACTGGCACGGATTTTTCGTCCTGCATTTCAAAGACATCCGATGGACAGACCTCGACACATTCTTCACAGGCAACGCACTTCTCTTCATCAACCTCTACCCTATACATACTCAATCCTCCTTAGTTAAAATTGCCTTAGCTTTCCCACACATTTTTTTGGCAACTCTGGATTTTCAGCAGGCTATTTAACAGAGCACCATATGAGTGTCAAGGGAAATCCTTTCACTATTTATTGAAATTTTATGTGTACCTTTCTCGATCTGGGTCCATCAAACTCGCATAAGAAAATTCCCTGCCACGTTCCCAATTTCAGACGCCCGGATTCGACCAAGACCATAACTGAATTTCCTACCAGCGTACTCTTAATATGCGCAGCGGAATTTCCCTCTAGATGGCTATAGGGGCCTTCCCAAGGGACAAGTCTATTGAGCGTTGCCTGGATATCTGCTATCACGCTTGGATCGGCGTTTTCATTTATTGTTATCCCGGCCGTGGTGTGTGGTACATAGATAAAACACACCCCATCTTCGAGCCCTGATCTCCTCAACTCCCCTTCTACCTGGGAGGTAATGTCTACCATCTCCGAGCGATCCCTTGTACGAATAGATAGTGTGAAGAACATAAAATACTCCCTACGATAGATTCCCCTTTCTTTCCTCCACTACAACCCGGTCGCGGAATCCCCTTTCCTTAAGATAGACATTAACTGTATCCCTACCCGATGTCTGCCATTCCTTAGCCACGTAGTTTGCCTTTATGGGCAGTTCCCTCTGCTCCTCCCCCCTGTCTACCAACACAGCCAGCTCAATCTTCTTTGGCCTACCGAAGTCTATCAACGCATCCATAGCGGCCCTCACGGTCCTACCCGTAAAAAGGACATCATCAACTAGTATAATTATCTTGTCGTCTATGGAAAAGGGGATCTCCGTACTCCCTAATTTGGGGTTGGGCCCTATCCTCGTCCAATCATCCCGATATAGGTTAATATCCAGCACTCCAGTCGGCAGTTTCTCACCGTCTTTCTCTGAGATCTCATCACGGAGACGAAAGGCCAGAAAAGCTCCCCCCGTCCTGATTCCGACTAACACGACGTTTTCTAAGAGTTTATGCTTGGAAACTATCTGTTGTGCAATCCTCTTCAGGGCTTGCTCTATGTCCTTTTGATTGAGGATGACCCTTTTACGCTTTTTTGGATTCATTCGCATTACCCTTAACTAAGAAAAACACCATATATATTAAATAATAATGAGAGGTCAAATACTTTTATATTCAGCTCTTCCCATTAACTTCAAGATGAGCCGGTGCTCCTCCTTCGTGGCTTGGAAAAAGACAGCCAGGGCCTCTAGGGGTTTCACATAAGTCATTGATCGCCTTGACTTTGAAAGCTATTGCCTTTACTATGCCGTCATGATGAAGAGACGCAGTTTGCCAAGAAATCCCGATGACTTAGCCACAGTACTTGATTATTCCTTCAAGAACCGGGGGTTACTGTATCAGGCCCTGAGGCACCCCTCATACGTCTACGAACAGGGCGACCCGGGAATACCGGACAATCAGAGATTAGAGTTTCTCGGCGATGCGGTTGTCAACCTTGCTATTAGCAATCTGCTTATGGATTCCTTCCCTGAAATGAAAGAGGGAGATCTGTCCAAATATAGGGCTTCACTGGTAAGTGAAAACGGTCTCTCCTGTATTGCCCGTGAGTTAAAATTAGGAGATTACCTCCTGCTGGGAAAGGGAGAAGAGCGAACAAACGGCAGGGAGAAATTATCTATTCTGACCGATGCGCTTGAGGCCCTCATGGGAGCAATTTATATTGATGGAGGTTTTACAAATGCGCTCAGGGTAATAACAAGGCTCTTTGGCCCCTTATTGAACAGGACCGGCTTTGGTACCTCGATGGAGGATTTTAAGACAGTGTTACAGGAGTACTCACAAGACGCCCTGCAGTTAACACCAGAATACAGACTCGAAAGAGAAACTGGCCCAGACCACAACAAGACCTTCTACGTAGCGGTCTACCTAAAGGGAAATCTAACGGGGAAAGGGAGAGGAAAGAGCAAAAAGGAGGCTGAACAGAACGCAGCAAAGGAGGCCTTGGCTTGTCTAGAAAGGTGAAAAGACACTTCATCATACCCATATTTATCCCGCACCAAGGCTGCCCACACAGATGTGTATTCTGTCAACAAAGCACTATAACCAATGCCTCCGAGCGCCTCCCTACCCCAGACGACATAAGAACTACAGTTGACGTGGCCATAAAGTCAAAACACTTTCTCAACCAGGGCCCAACAGAGGTCGCCTTTTACGGTGGCACCTTCACGTCCCTGCCAGCTGCTTCCATGACCCACATGCTGGGTGCTGTCAGGCCGTATATCGAAGAAAATATCATACAGTCGATCCGTCTCTCTACAAGACCAGACTCTCTCAGTGAAGCCAAGCTCGATATCCTTGACTCCTTCGGCGTATCAACAGTGGAGCTCGGGGTACAATCCATGAACGACAACGTCCTAGCACTTTCCAATCGCGGGCACACCTCCCATGATACCATCAATGCAGTCCAGCTACTCAGGGCAAGGGGATTTACCATCGGCATACAACTTATGCCTGGTCTACCAGGGGACTCCGAAGAGATATTCATGGATACCATTGACAAGGTCATTGGCCTTAGGCCCCACATGGTGAGGCTTTACCCAACACTTGTTATGAGGGGTACAAAGCTGGCACAGTGGTATAAACAAGGAAAGTACACTCCAATGGGACTTAACCACACGGTTAGCCTGTGTAAAGAGGCCTGCATAGGATTGGACAGTTCCGGGATTCCCGTTATCAGGATTGGCCTCATGTCTTCCCCATCCCTACTCAGGGAAGGGGAGATAATCGCCGGACCGTGGCACCCGTCGTTAGGTTTTCTGGTCCAATCTG
>JABXJZ010000129.1 GCA_013375335.1 Desulfobacterales bacterium | reverse complement strand
GGCTCTACCGGCTGGATCCTAAAGGGGTCCTCTATTTTCCCCGCCTTTACTACATTATGGTCAACTCTAATGAGCACGACCTTATCATGTAGGCCTGCGTCCTGTACGAGTGTGAGCTGTGGGGTTTTCCTTACCTCAGGCATTTCCTCCTCTGAGTAACCAGTTCCACTGTAGAGTTTTCCCTTGAAGATAATCGAGGTCGATATCTACCAGGCATTGAGGTCCTAAAGCCAGCTGGGCACTTACCGAACATGGATAAAACTTGAGTTTGGTTTGTTTTTGATGAGGTGTCATCGGGAAGGGACGTAGTGGTCTCTAACCGGTAACTAATGTTAAATAATAACCCATTTTCAGAAAAAAACAAAGCAAAACCAAGGGCCTTTGAGGGCTTGGCAATCACGCTGAGGCCCTCAGAAGAACCAACTTTTTTCTTGACACGCGACATCCCATCCTTTAGGTTCCTTGTATGCAAGAGTTGAGGCGCGGTGCTGATGAGTAACCGCAAGAGAGGAGAGCAGGCTCCGTAGCTGGATCTTGCGGCGAAAGGGTGGACCGCCGAAGCCCGCAATCGACCTGTTACGAAAGCGGGCTGGGCCTACGGAGAAGATTCGTAGGACTGTCACGGTTTTTCCGTGGAGCGCTCTCTTGGTATCGGGGCAGCTGGAGTGTGCTCCAGCTGCTTTTTTTTGTGAAAAGAGCAATTTAAGAAAGGAGGTGTTGCTATGTTCAGCAGGTGTTATACAGCGCTGATCACGCCCTTTAAGGACCATGAGATAGATCTGGAGAGCCTGGAGAAACTGGTTGAGTTTCAGATTGCAGGTGGTGTGAGCGGGATACTCGCTGTGGGGACGACTGGTGAGAGCCCAACATTGACCTGGGAAGAGCATAACGAGGTAATTCGGTTTGTGGTCGAGAAGTGCAAGGGGAAGTGCCAGTCAATTGCAGGTACCGGAAGCAACAGTACCCAGGAAACCATGGAAAGCACGGAACATGCGGTCCATATGGGGGCTGATGCGGCTCTGTTGGTAGATCCCTATTACAATGGCCCCAGTTCCCTCGAGATCCGTCAGGAATATGTGGCGCCTGTGGCAAAGAGATTTCCCCAGATTCAAATCATCCCCTATGTCATCCCGGGGCGCACTGGTACGCAGCTCCTCCCCGAAGACCTTGCCATGCTCCATAAGCAATTTGCCAATATGAATGCGGTTAAGGAGGCCACGGGGAGCATAGAAAATATGAGACGCACTAGGGAGTGCTGCGGAGATGACTTTACGATACTGTCCGGGGATGATGACAAGACCTTTGCCATGATGACAGATCCAGCCATCAAGGCAAGCGGGGTGATCTCGGTAGCCTCGAACATCGCCCCCAAGGGAGTCCAAGACATGACTGCGATGCTGAAAGAAGGAGACCGTGCTGAAGGAGAAAGGCTCATGGCGGCCTTGAAGCCCCTCTTTGAGATTGTGACCGTAAAAACCCAGGAGGAAACACCTTACGGGACAGTGTCCTGTCGCGCCAGAAATCCCCTTGCCACAAAGACGCTTATGGCTATCCTTGGCATGCCTGCTGGGCTATGTCGCCAGCCCCTTGGCAAGATGACCAGGAAGGGCATCGATGTTGTATTAGAGGCAGGACGAATGGTCTGGGAGAAGAACCCAGAGATCCTGGCACCGATCGCCAATTTCTTTGACGTGGATATCGAAGCCAGGCTCTATGACGAATCAGCTCTGGCAGAGCTGACATACGATCAGTATTAGGGAAGCAGCGGGCTTGGCAAGCGAGGGGAGCAGAATGTAATCCTATGCCCGGTAGTCGGACAATTCGTACAGTCTCTGGCCAAGTTGAGAAAGCCTCTCAAGGGCATGGGAACGATCTTTTTCTGACATTTCCTGAAGGTTCAGGAAATCCTCATTAATAAAGCTCAAGGCGTTTGTGAAGTTGAGTCGGGAGAGGGCACCGATATGCTCAATAATTCCCAATTTATGAAATCGTCTCCCAAGGTAGTTCATATGCTTCAAGAGGTCGTCTCTCTTATCCCACTTATCTCTTTGCTGGCTCACGGATTTGACGGCAATCCAGTATGATTCAAGAAAAGTTTTGGTAAGTGCAGCCCAGATAGGTAGGTTATCGAAGCCGAGTTTGGTGATCTTATATCCATCGTTTTCCTCGGATCGGGACAAAAAGGAGGAATCCAGAAAATACTCAATTACAGAGATAACTCTTTCTCGGAGACCTTCCCTTTCATCGAAGACAAATTCATTCTTAAAGAGGTTTTTCAAGAAAGCATAGTCGGAGATTATCGACTCAGGGCTCTTCACCTCTTCACTGCCAGTCAAAAAGGATAGGGCCACAAAGGAGTGGGGAATGAAGAAGTGGATGATACTATTCTTGTAATACTCAAGCTCCATTTTTTTATCTTCATCAGCGTAGTAGAAGGCCTCCTCCTCTCCCTCCGCACCTTCCAGAAGATTGATAATCTTCCAGTTAATAAAAAGCGATAGGGTTTCCTTGACTGCTTTTGATGGATTAGCAAGGGTTGCAGCTGTGGGAACCGCATACCGCTTCAAAAATCTCAGAAGAATGTCTACTGTTTCAGTCAGTTCTGAAAGATGGAATCCCCTGCGGTGGTTTGATAAGATGGCTGTAGCAGTCAGCGAAAGGGGTGTTATGAGGGAGACGGCATTTATGGACTTGACTAAATGAAAGGCCAGATTACGGTGAGCATTCTTTCCTGGCGGATGTTTTTGGGACAAGTATTCGTTCAATGAGAAGGGATGATCGAATCGAATGTAGATCTTTCCATATCTTCTTTTTAGAAACCGCCTGGCCCTTATGATGTGCCTCAGTTTTTCTTGTTCCTTGTGATCGCCGCTGATCTCCTTCAGATAGGATTTTTCCTCGAGGATTCGATCATAATTTATGGAGGCGGGTATAAATATCAGATCATTACAAAATCCTTCATGATAAGCGTGTAGCAGGATGGAGAGAAAGCCAGTCTTGGGAAGCATCAATTTACCGTTTCGACTTCTACCACCTTCAATAAAGAACTCAATCGGGTGCCCTTCTTTGAGGAGCGCTTTGATATACCGGGAAAGTACTTCTGAATAAAGCCTTGCTCCCTTGAAAGAGCGGCGAATGAAGAATGCACCACATTTTCTGAAGATATGTCCCATGGGCCAGAAGGACAGATTTGTTCCAGCAGCGATCCTTGGAACATGCAGATGATGACTTAAAATCACATGGTTGAGAATCAGGTAATCGATATGGCTCTTATGGGATGGGACATAAATCAGCGGACCTCTCCGGGCCCATTCCCGAACTTCTGCCAAGCTGGCCTCGTCTACATCCACGCCTTCGAATATCTTTTTCCAGAACCAGCTTAGTGCCCGGTAAAAGGTCTGGATATAGGTCATGTTATAATCGGCAGCGATCTCGTCAAAGTGCTCCCCGGCATTTTTTCTGAGCTGTCTGAGCTGCTTTTCATTTCCTGAGGCCATGCTTTCGATTATCTCCCTGACCCTTTCGTCTGTTAAGACCAACTCCTTGATCTCCTGTCTGGATTTCATGATGGGGCCAAGGATAACCCTTTTCTGCATATCAATGCTCTGAATGAGCATCTGCCTTATCTCTGCAGCCATAGTGTCCAAAGGTCTTGGAGAGGATTGTTTCTTTAGATAGTCCCTCAGATCCAGGGGCTGACCAAAATCGATAAAGGCGCGGCGATGGTGTCTAAAGAAGAGGACGATTTTTCTGATAAGGCCAGTATGGTCTTTGAACCCAAAAAATATGCTTGCAAGGCTTGAATGATCCCTCTCAGGGGTCTTTTTATAGAGAACGAGTTGTGGAACAATAAAAATGGGTCGATCCATCTCCCTCTGTGTCTCCAACAGAAATTCTATATGGTCCTTTTCCGCATGGACAAAGTGTCTGATAAAACCCTTTGGATCAACCAGAAAGATGAGGGAGGTGGTACCCTGCTGAATTGCCCTTCTGTAAAAGCCTGATTGGTACGGGCTCGGAATGTGCCTATGCTTGACCAAAAAGGAGATTTGGGATATGAGAATCTTTACAAACTGCGTGAAAGGCAATACCATGGACACATTGAGATCAAATGCTATCTTGGGATAAGGGAGGCGCCTCCTCCGGAAGTTGTAATGGTAGAGAAGGTAATCCAACTGCCCCCTATATTTTATTGCATAGACCACTGTTCCTTTTCTGTGCATCTCCCTGAGTTCTTCTTTCATGTTTTCGTCAAGATTTACCCTTTTAAAGAGCCTATAGAGAAACCAGCTTAAAAAGAATCCCGGTTTGTGATCAAATACACAAGGGTAAAAGGTCTTTTCCCGATAATTATCCATGTCCCTCTAAACGACTCCAAATGAACACTAAAAAACAGATAGACACATTAATCCATTAAATCAAGTCTTTTAATGATAACTCTTCGGCACCAAAAAGTTAAGACCTTCTTTGGGGCTTTATGGTATCCATGGTCAGTATCCAAGAAAGTTTAATCTTGCTAGTGAGTAACCGAATAGAGGAGGGGTTTTTATGAAGAGATACCTTGAAGTCAACGAAGAAGTGAGCTTACGGGTGAGGGTAAGCGAGAAAGACGTCCATTACGCTGGTGGCCTGGTGAACGGGGCGTGGATACTTGGCCTTTTTGGCGATGTGGCTACCGAGATATCCATCAGGTTCGATGGGGATGAGGGTCTGTTGAGAGCATACACAGGTGTGGACCTACTGGCACCAATCCATGCCGGGGACTTTATTGAAGCTGCAGGCAAGATCGTTAAGGTGGGAAATACGTCCAGGACCATAGAGCTTGAGGCAAGAAGGTATATTGTCCCTGCTAATATACCCGAGCAGGTTTCGGCGTCGGATTATCTGGAAGAGCCCGAGGTTGTCGCCAAGGCCACCATGATCGATGTTGTTCCCAGGCATTGCCAGAGATATACGGACTGAGGAAGGGCCTTCGCAGTCGAAAGCCAGGGCTACGTCATAGTAAAACCTAACATAGTGATTCTTTGGCTCATTTGTGGGTATGGGTATCTTTTTTTTCATTA
>JABXJZ010000462.1 GCA_013375335.1 Desulfobacterales bacterium | reverse complement strand
TCCACATAATTCGGATAAGAGAATGTTAAAATATCAAGGACGTCCCCTTTTTTTCTTTGTCTTCTCTCCCTGATTATGGGATTTCCTTGACAAACGAGCGTGTCCTTTCCTATATTTACTTGCATCGAAAGCGAGTTCTTACGAAGGAGAATTGGTATGAAAAAATCAACCAAAATCGTGATTATTGCCGCGATTCCTGCCGTGCCGATTATTGCCTTTGGAATATATTTGCTCGTAAACTTGCAGGGGGTGATCGAACCATTCGAGATTAACAGCCCTGATGCGATCCACAAGGTGCTGATCGCAAGCCAGGGAAGTAGATTTAAGAATATGCTGGTGTCCGGTCTGGTCGAGGGCATTAAGGGCAGTCCCACCTATATAAGGGTAATCGACGTCACCTCACTGTCCGAGGTTGACGAGGCGGACTGGAATGCAGTGGTACTCATACATACCACTCAAGGGGGGATGCAGCCCGACGCAAGGAGATACCTCGGCCGTGCTAAAGAACTGGACAAGGTCACTCTTGTCACCACTTCCGGCTCCGGTAAATGGAGGACCGAGGAATTCGACATTGATACGCTCACATCCGCTTCAAGAAAGGCCGAGGTAGGCCTGCTAGTCAATACAATCACCCATCGTCTGAAAGCCATTCTGAGGAAAAATATATAGGGAGGGATATAAGGCAGGGGGTATTGGGGGCTTATTCTTCATCACTGAGATAATCACCGAGCATTCCCCTGCTGTGCTCATCCTCGTGGCAGTAAATACAGAGGTTTTCCCAGTTGGAACCATCAGGGGGATTATTATTTGGATTTCCGTCCTTATGATGTACCGTCAGGAGATTGCTATCCTTGTAATCGAATTCCCTCGCGCATTTGGCACAGATGAGACCGTGAATCTCAAGTGAGCGTTCCCGGTAATCGCTCGTTTGGGAGCCAGCCTTTAATTCCCCCACAATCTCATCAACTGATTTTTTAACATCTCTCTTTCCAGGTCCTGGCTTTCTGTACACCCGAAAACGTCTGTTGCTCATTTCACGCCCCCCCTGCCGCGAGCCATCACATGCTGTAGGATATTTGGCACGTCTAAACTAGCGCTTCTCGGCATGCTGATATATTAGACTCTCTCTGTGCGAGAGTCAACATAACCTTCAATTCCTCCATACGTCCCCCATTACTCCCATTACCCGATCGATGCCCCTTTATTCCGTTTGACTTTCCTCCGCTGAATTTGATAAGAGACGCTGCAGTTAAGGCGCGAGATTCATCGTTGTACACAATTTTTTAATGCAAGACTTTCTTGGGCTGTATTGTATTCTTACTCTGGCAGGAGCGTAAAAGATACACCAAGGAGGATGCAAATTCTTCCGCGTTTTCACTCAGCTCTTTAGTAACCTGATAAAGCTCCGGAACAAGAGAAAAAAAATATTCGAGATTTGTTTCAAATCCAGGCACAGGCGATCTTTTGATTTCCCAGTCCTTTTCAACAAATTCCTCTACCAATTTCCTTTCAATCGCCT
>JABXJZ010000461.1 GCA_013375335.1 Desulfobacterales bacterium | reverse complement strand
ACCGTGAACTGACACAATTCCTCTTTACCCTTGCTTGCGCCGACAAATACATGGCACAAGGTGTAGCGCCGGCTGACATGCTCTTCCCATATTACCAGTATTACCAGGGTGAAGATTTCAAAATAAAATATGTGATCGTTCACCACTAATCGATCCGTTTATTTGGGATTCAAATATGGTATAGGTTAGGGCCAAGAGATGGCCCTACCTTTTCCCTCGGGATGTCCATATGTTGTATATCCCGACCACATCCAAGAGCACGGGCTCCTACTATTTTTGTGGAAAATTTTTGAGCTGGAATTTTTGAGTGTACTATTCATAGTCTGGAATAAAACCGAATGGAGTGCAGGTGTCAAATCTGGCAAGCCCGGGCTGCCAATCCGAAGTTTGATCATCTATAGAGGAGCGCAAAACGGAAATGAGCATTTGTCTTCTTGGCTTAGGAAGTATGCGCCAGGCCTTTTTAGAGAGGGTTAGCCAGTGCCTTCTCATACCACAAACTACTTTTCCAAACCTCAAATCCTACTGTGCTGTAAAGAGCTCTGGCTGCTTTATTCGCACTATCTACCGTTAATTGAACGATTCGTATGCCTTTGCCTTTCAAAAGTGATAGTCCAGCTACCAGCACATGCATGCCAACCCCTTTTCCTCGGTGATCCGGATCCACGCCAAGCATGTAGATACGCCCCTCACTATTAGCCTTATCTTCTCCAGGGTTTATCTTCGTCCAGCAGTAACCGATGGGCTTATCCACTTCGAAGGCCAGGATTATGTCCTGTACAGAACAATGCGGTAGCCCGAGGCGGTAAATTATGTCCTCACTGGTGTTGGGGCTGTAACTCCATGTGTCGACGAAAGACCGATTCTGAATTTGAGTCAGTTTTTCTTCCTCCCCCTTTCGCAGACGACGTAGCTGGAAGGTGGTCTTACTGAATTTCGGCAAATGAGCTTTAGATAGATCCAGCCGTAGCTCAAGAAAGCGGCGGACGAAGCTAAAACCCAGCTTGGAGAATAACCTCTTAGCCCTCCGGTTTTCCTGTGGAATATTCACATGGCCTACATTTAATTTCAATTCCTTAGCATGGTTCAGTGCTCGCTCAATAAGGCTTTCAGGGAGATCACTTCTGTGATGTTCGGGGTGTACCAGGCAACTGAGAACAGCCCGTCCGATGTTCAGCTCAGGCATCACATCTAGATATCCTATAATCTTTCCTGCTCTCTCAGCTATAAACAGGTTATCTTCTGGGGAATGATTTGGCAGGCCAAGACTCTCGAGCAAGTCCTGCGGTGTGGCACAGATGCAGGCCTCCCCCAGTGTCTCCACTTCAGCCACAAACTGCAGTAATTTATTGAGGTCCTCGAGGCGGTAGTTTCTGATTATATACGCGAGATCACTCATTTTGGAGAAGGAAATATCCCCATCACCATAGCGGATAATGTCCATGCCTATACACGGTTCCGGCATATGAATCTTGATTGCTCAGTCATCTTAGGCCAGCATTAGCTCCCTGTCAATCCTC
>JABXJZ010000128.1 GCA_013375335.1 Desulfobacterales bacterium | reverse complement strand
GCGCAGGATACCCGAAAAAGCTCCCTTTGGTCCCTCCAAACCAAGTCTAGCGTAATCTATCTATTAGGTTCTCTTCATATTCTGAAGCACGATGTCTACCCGCTGGAAAGTGTGATCGAAAAGGCCTATGCAGCCAGCCAAAAGATTATATTTGAAACAGATATAGCAGCGATGAAGGGGCCGGTGATCCAGGCGAAAATGCTTGAACTTGGCCTTTATCCGGAGGACCAAAACCTATATCATGAACTTGATGGAAGTACCCGAAGATCGCTTCAAAGTAAGTTATCCGAACTAGGCCTACCTTTGGAACATTTCGCCAGGTTTAAGCCCTGGGTTGTGGCATTGGCATTAGCAAGTTTGGAACTTCAGCAACTGGGCTTTGACCCAGACTACGGTATCGATGTCTACTTCTTTCACAGAGCAGTAAAGGATGGAAAAGAGATAGCCTATTTTGAACCGGCCGAATATCAATTAGACCTGCTTGCAAAAATGAATAAACAAGATCAAAGCTCGTTTCTGAGCCAGACATTAAAAGATTTGGATCTCATCTCACAGCTTGCCGATGAGATAGTGAGCTATTGGAAAACCGGTGACGCGGATAGTTTACATGCCCTTTTATTCAAAAGCTTCAAGGATTATCCGAATATCCGTGATCGACTCTTGATTCGGCGAAACAAAAAATGGGTTTCGAAAATTGAGAATTTGACGAGGGAAAATAAAACTATTCTCGTCATCGTTGGCGTCGGGCATCTGGTCGGGCCTGACGGCATTCTCGACCTTTTAAGAAAAAGGGGACACAATCTGAAACAGAGGTAAGCCAGTTGCTTGATAGTAACTGGTCCCTGGTTACCGGCCTCCTTCCCATTTTATTCTTGCCGCAGGAGCCACCATGCCATTCGACCATCCGCCGCCCGGTTGATGAAGGAAGGTTTGCCAAAGAAAAGACTAACGTGGTGCCCAGAGCACCATTCTCGGCTTCCTGCCCATTTCTTTTGTTAGCTCCTCGATTCGCCCATATCTCATGCAGGATGCCATACAGTGCTTCACGCAAGCCGGCTCAAGCCCCTTCTTGGTGCGAGGTGCACACAGGATACACAGTTCGGTAGGGAACGGCAGGTAGGCGAGATACGCCTTATCATTCGGTAACCTCTGGACAACTTCGATTACTTGCATTCCCGACATCCCCGCCGGCCACTGGTATTCTTGGGCGCATGCTACTTGACAAGTATAGCAACCGGTGCAGTATTCGTAATCGATCAATAGGCCGTATTCATATTTCTTAGGCATTCTCCCCCTCCTCTCTCCCCTTGAATTTGTACACTTTACAGAGCAAATGCTTTACGGGGGCACCCAGGCCATCTTTTCCTTGGAAGCCCATGGGGATAAGTTGATTTACATTCGATTCCCATACACCGAACAGGGAAGGCTCTTCCCCGGGCTTTTCGGGAAACCACCAGCCGTGGGTGGCCATCACCATCCATTTAGGCACCACGAGGGTAACCTTTGCCTTAAATCTGCACTTGCCAAGCCAATTTTCGACCCAGACCCACTCCCCGTTGCCGATATCGAGTGACTTGGCCGTATCGGGATGGATTTCAATCAGGGGATAGGGCTCAATCTCTCGCAGCCACGGGATATTCCTATGCTCCGAATGGAAGTACGCCGGGGACCTTCTCCCCGTGGACAAGATCAGGGGGTACTCTTTATACAGTTCAGGCTGGCTGATGGGGGTGAAAGGTGGTTCTTCATAGTGGGCGATGGGCTCTAGCCCCCACTCCTCACGGAGCGATGAGCATAGCTCAACCTTACCAGAAGGGGTTTGAAACCCGGGTTTCCCGTCGGACCTCAATAACCCCTTCTCAAACCTGTGATATGGGGCACTGGGGTGACCTTTAGGTGGAAAGGCCCAGCCCTTTTCCCGAAGCTCTTTAAAGTTCATGCCTGAAGGCTTGATGATTTCATCAAAGAGTTCATGAATGGTGTTCCAGCGAAAATTCGGGGCAAATCTCCTGGCCAACTCGAAGTTGATCTCCACATCGGGCTTACACTCGCCGACTGACATAGCCTTATTGATGCTCTGAAGGGGCACCCACCAACTCCTGACACCATCTTTTTCGAGGAAACTGGCCGCCGGGAGAACCACATCGGCCAACTGAGTTGTTGGGGTCATGAAAAGGTCAACCGCAGCCACGAAGTCAAGCTTCTTAAGGGCCTCAACCCATCTTTTCGGGTCAAGACCTATGCCGGCCACAGGATTACAAGCCTGTATCCACATGCCTTTGATGGGGTAGGGATCCTCGGTGAATATCTGCTCCAGAACCATATCCGTCTGGGCTCGCCAAATGAATTTATTCAAGGGCCCGTATCGGTCAACCCCGATCCTCTTTTTATCAGCTTCTTTAGAGTCTAACTTGATGACCCCCTTGGTCCCCGGCAAAGCGTAAGCAACCGCATCAAAGGCAAAACGGGAGATCACGTTCCCACCGGGGATATCCAGATTCCCGGTGATGCACCACAAGTTAGCGATTGCCTGGGCGGTGGGGGTGATCGCGGGCGTCATATCAATGGGCACGCCCCAATGTATTGACGCGGGCTTGCTTTTGGCATAAAGTCGTGCTGCCTCGACAATATCTTCCTGCGGAACCCAGGTGATTTCGGACACTCGCTCCACTGGATATTGGTCCACCTGCTCGCAAAACACGGACCAAACCGTTTTAACGGGCACTCTGGTTCCATCTGAAAGGCCGACTTCATACTCTCCTTCCAGGGCTGGCTTTACGTCTGCCGGTCGGTACTCTATCCCGTCGGAATCCCAAACTACCGGCATCCCTCTTGCGGTGTCCCACACGACGAAGTTATCCGGGGAGCCTCCCTCGATCAAGTCGCTCTCTCGAAGCAATTTCCCAGTATCGCCCCTGATAAGGTGATGTGCATTTGTCCACTTCTCAACGAATCCTCTATCGTACAGGCCCTCATTAACAATCACGTTGAGAAAGCCCATGGCCAGGGCCCCATCCGTCCCTGGCCGGAGCATGAGCCATTTCTTCGCCCTTGAGGCAAACCACGACAACCTCGGGTCAATGGCGATAATCTTCGTGCCCCTCTTCATGAGATCTATGATCCAGTGCCCAAAGACGTTGTCCGGGCATGATCCCGTAATATTGTAGCCCCAAATTACGATGCACTCCGGGATTTTATACTTCGGGTCGTCGTAGCGTTTTGATAACCATTGAGCCGCATCGACTATGCAGTAATCCCCCTGGACAGTATCCACTGCGGCGATCCTCGGGCTATAACAGGCAACTCCACTCAGGGCGAACATGACATTGGGGCTGCCATATGCATAGGCGAGCATGCATATCCAGGGTCCAATGTCCCTGCCGGTCCCCATGGAGAATATCACGCTCTCCGGACCGAATTCCTCTCGGATATTTCCCATTTTTTCCTCAACGAGGTCAAAGGCCTCGTCCCATGTAATCTCCTGCCACCTGCCCTCTCCGCGCTCTCCCACCCTCCTGAGGGGACGGGTCAACCGCCCGGGATGATTAACATATTGTGTCATTGCCAGACACCTGGCGCAGAGACGTCCCTGATTCCAGGGATGATCCGCGTCACCTTCAATCTTAACCAGTTCGCCATCCTCGATGTGTGCCAGTACTCCACACCCGCCATGGCAGCCAGGTCCGGCGGACCAGGTAGTTGTACGCACAATCTTCCGATTTTCGCGTTTCATTGTCCAAATCCCTCCTCACTTCATAACTCGAATCAAGTAATGCTAATCTGCCGCCATGTAACGCTCCTCTTCAGCCGCAGCGGTTAGCTTTCGGCTACAAGAGCCTTGTTAGACATAAAGCCTTTATTGTTAATACCTTAACTATTATGGCATTTCTGATGTGTTCTGTTTTTTTATCTGCTTTGATCATTTTCTTGTTTATGGATGCCCCAAATTCATTCCTCAATTAATTTCTCCGTACCTCAGCCACCATCTTATGAACTCCTAATAGCTTGTGTTTTCTATACTTCCGTTTGAATTGTTGCGTCATGGTAATAAGAAACCCATATTGTTCATACACCAGAATCGCATGTTCATTCGGGATTTCAATTAAGAGCGAAACCTTCGGTAATTGTTGTTGGTTGGCATACTCAAAGGCATGGTGTAATAATGCAGAGGCAATTCGTTGGCCTCTATATTTTGGGAACACTGCTATTGCTTGAATATAGAGTTCATCATCATAAATCGAGGGGATATATTTATTTAACGACCCTCGAAACATCATCTTTATCGCAGGGAAAAATCCTGCGATTTGAGCAAACTCTTTTCCATATTTTCCAATATTTTTCTCAAATAATTTCTTATTCCTTCCTGGAAAAATAGATATTGCCCCTCTTATCGTTCCATGGTCTTCATTCACCCAGAAAAAATCTTTTGAAAAAATTGTATCCGGGGTTTCAAATAATCTATCCAGAATTTTGAGCACTATTGTTTCAGGGCTGGCGAAAAAATAACTGAAGATATGAGGTGCTGCCAGATAATGCAGCTTGGAAATATCAGATTTATCTTTTCCTTCAGCTTTTCGAATCATCACTTCCTTGTACAGGAGTCTCATCTTTGATTGAGACAACCCGCCTCTTCGTCAAGCGTTTCTATCGTCATACCAGTCTGGAGAATATCTTTCTTCCTGTTCTTCCTAAATATATAGGCGTTCTAACTATTCCTTATCAATCGAGTCATCGCGCTGATTCTGACATGCCTCACTGTCTTGAGTTGATCGGCGTTCCTCGACATCCACTCCGGCTAGATGTTAGCCCGCCTTATCCCCTTATTCCACACTTCTTCTGCCATCTCTTTCAATTTCAGGCCCTTCTTCTCAAATTCCAGGCCAGCGGGTATTATAGTTCAAGCTCTGCGCCTAGACAAGGGTTTCCTTGAAATTGCCCCAATTAATTGATAGGATATTTTCCATGCAAATTCAAAATGGAGTGCAATCTATTATGGAAATCCAGTCACTGCAATCACTGTTAGAGCCGTGGTCTCAATCTATTGCCAACCCTCGCCAGGCTCAGGAACA
>JABXJZ010000460.1 GCA_013375335.1 Desulfobacterales bacterium | reverse complement strand
CATGCCCAGAGTGCGGTTTCGGTAATTCACCAAGTTTTAAATTCTGCGGTAAGTGTGGCCGTAATTTGGTCATTCCCTCCGAACCAACCCCGAAAGATCTCTCTTTTGATGAAAAACTAGAAAAAATTCAACGGTATCTTCCCAAGGGCCTTACCGAGAAAATCCTATCCCAAAGGGACAAAATCGAGGGTGAGCGCAAGCAGGTCACGGTGATGTTCTGTGATATGGAAGGCTTTACCCAGCTCTCTGAAAAACTCGGTCCCGAGGAAGCATACTCTGTCATGGACCAGGTCTACGAGATCCTCATTCATAGAGTTCATGACTATGAAGGCACGGTGAACGAGATGACCGGTGACGGGATTGTGGCCCTTTTCGGAGCCCCCATTGCATTGGAGGATGCCCCTGAACGGGCCATACGGGCTGCTTTATCCATCCACCGGGAAATGACGAGGTTTAGCGACAGAACAAAAGAAGAAAGGGAAGACGTACCACCTGTCAAGATGCGCATTGGCATTCACACCGGCCCAGTAGTCGTAGGCACCCTGGGCAATGACCTTCGGGTGGAGTTTAAGGCAGTTGGAGACACGGTAAATTTGGCCTCCAGGATGGAGGGTCTAGCAGAGCCGGGAACAACCTTTGTATCCGAGGAGACCTTCAGACTCACCGAGGGACTCTTCCGGTTTGAGGCCTTAGGGGAAAAGGAGGTTAAGGGCAAGGAAGAGGCAGTCAATGTCTACCGCGTAATCGCCCCCAGCACGAGAAGGACGAGGTTTGATGTCAGCGCCGAGCGAGGCCTTACACCTTTTGTAGGAAGAGAGCGGGAGTTAGAGCTTTTGCTGGATGGTTTTGAGCGCTCAAAGACAGGTCGGGGCCAGGCATTTTCAATCATGGCCGAGGCTGGAGTAGGCAAATCCAGGCTCCTCTATGAGTTCAGAAAGGCGATAGCCAACGAAGATGTGACCTTTTTGGAGGGAAAGTGCCTTTCTTACAGCCGCGGGGTGGCCTATCATCCGGTCATAGACGTATTGAAATCAAACTTTGATGTTCGAGAGGAGGATGGGGATTTTGACATCAGGGATAAGGTCAAAAGGGGTTTGAAGGCGTTGGGGGCGGATGAAGCCTCCACACTTCCATATCTTTTGGAGCTTTTGTCGGTAAAGGATAGCGGTATTGACACAATTCCCATGAGCCCTGAGGCGAGGAAAGATCGGATCATTGAAGCAATAAAGCGAATCGCTCTCGAGGGTTCAGAGATCCGACCTCTCATCATGGCCTTTGAGGATCTCCACTGGCTTGATAAGAGCTCAGAGGACACCCAGAAGTATCTGTTGGATAGCATATCGGGGGCACGGGTCCTTCTGATATTCACCTATCGGCCTGAGTTTGTGCACACCTGGGGAGGAAGATCCTATCACAGCCAGGTGAACTTGAACCGGCTTTCCAACAGGGAAAGCCTTGCGATGGTTAGCTATCTTCTCGGCACAGAGGATCTAGAGAGGGATCTTGAGAATTTTATCCTGGAAAAGA
>JABXJZ010000459.1 GCA_013375335.1 Desulfobacterales bacterium | reverse complement strand
AACGGGTTGAGGGAAGATCGCGGATTCTGAAAGATCACGGAGATTTCCTTGCCGCGAATGTCTCCCATTGCCCGCTCCACCTGTTTCTGCCACCCCGCGCAGTCCTTGCGCACCTCCATAATTCGGCCGTCTTTGTCGTTCAGTTGCACGTAATCCTCGAGGTCCTGGAGCAGGTTTTTCTCGATGCCCTCGGTTTTAAAGCCTATCTTGCCGCTGATAACGCCCGGCTCTCCAGGAATCAGCCCCATAATCGAGAGCGCCGTGATGCTCTTGCCGCTGGCGCTTTCCCCCACCAAGCCGAGCGTCTCTCCCCGGTTGATCCGGAGATTGACGCCGTCCACCGCGCGGATAAAGGCCTGCTTACTCCTTGCATAGAAATATGTGCGCAGGTCTTCTATTTCCAGAATCGGCACGCCCTTCATTTACTCCTTTTTCCCTCAAGGATATTGTTGAGCCCGTCCCCCAGCAAATGAAACCCCATGATGGTAAAGAGTATCGCCAGGGCAGGCGCTGTGGAAGGCCAGAAGTCCCCCTGCAAGAAATAGTTGGCCCCGGCCTGCACCATGTTGCCCCACGAGGGGGTCGGCTCCTGCACCCCGAACCCGAGATAGCTGAGGCTTGTTTCGATGAGAATGGCCTCGGCCATACCGAGCGTTGCCTGGATGATCAGCACCGTACGGCAGTTATACCAGAGGATGTGCTTGAGGATGATAACCCTGCTCTTCAGGCCGATGGCGATGGCGGCCTCGATGAAATTCTTCTGCTTGAGGAATTGAATCTTGCCCTTAATGAGCGATAGTACCACAGGGACGTTCGTCAATCCGACGACCATCATGATGTAATAAATATCGGGCTTGAAGGCGGCAACCATGAGCAGGATCAACACCAACCGGGGAAATGAATCGATCAGATTCGCCCCATAGGTAATGGCCACCTCGATGCGTCCGCCACGGTAACCTGCCAACACACCGAACAAGGTGCCCAGCGTCAGGGCGATGGCAATGGCCAGGAGTCCCGGCAGGAAATATGCCTGAATCCCGACAATCAGCCTGGAGAGGATATCCCTCCCCACGAAATCCGTACCGAGCATGTGGCCGGTTGTCCCGGGGGGTGCCATCAGCAACCCGAGGTCCATTTCCTGAGGGTCATGCGGTAGCAGACTGGCGGCCCCCAGGATGTAGGACGCTACCACAAGGATTACGACAAGCAGGCCATAGGCCACATAAACGAGTTCCATGGGGGCCGCCTTTTTCCAAAAGGGCAGGTCCGAGTACTCGCCTACATGGCTGGAAATCTGGGAATACCTTCTCATACGGTGATGCTCCCCATGAAATGATCTGCTCCTTAAGATGACCTCGGATTCACCATGATGTATACAACTCTCTGCAGCAAGGTGCCCAATCGGACAAGGACGGCCATAGCGATGGCGATCCCCATGATAACCGGATAGTCTCTGTCCTGGGCGGCCTGCCATGCCATCCTTCCCATGCCGGGCCAGTTGAAAACCTGCTCCACCACCACGGCGCCCCC
>JABXJZ010000458.1 GCA_013375335.1 Desulfobacterales bacterium | reverse complement strand
CAAGAAGAAATTTACGTTACCCGCCCCCTTTCTCTGTCTGGGTACCATACGGGGGTTAGGAAGACACCTGTAGGCGTTTATCTACGTCATACTTGGGCTACATCAACCGAGATGCCCTATAATAATCTCGATGAGTTCACTCGTAAGTTTGCGCGAAACGATTATTTGTTGCAAGCATTGTGGGAGCTAGGCATTCAAAAACTACGTGTGCCCCTCGGCGACTTAATTGATAACAACATTCGAAATAGAATGCAAGTATTGCGAACTTTGGGACACAAATTCACTGTTTTTAGTGCTGGAATCCCAAGTCCACACACAAGGGAGATGATGATTCGTTATCACGACCTGGTTAATTTTTGGGAAGTAATAGTGCCATGGAGTCAGATACCTGAAGCCATTCTCAGGGTAAAGGAGATCAAGCAGAAGATTGGTTTGCAGACTGTGCTCTCTAAACTGGACACCATAGCAGATCAGCGCCGTGGGGAAGAATTCCATTTCTCGCATTTTCCTACCCATGGTTTTCAGTTGGCGGAGCGTGATTTGCTCTCCACATGTATCACAAAATATGACATAGCCAAAGCGATAGACGGCTTTGTATTTCGTCTGCCTCCCAACATGAGTCCTTGGGAAGGCATTCAGACAGCAGAACAGCTTGCTGCTGAGTTCGACACACTTGTGGTGGTACATGTTCAGTTACCAAGAGAGAGTGAGGGTGTCATGTTCAAGCAAGATCATGCAATTTCGAACCGAATCGCAGAGACACTTACCGCCGCCCTCGCAGTAAAGGGTGTGAACGTGTTTCTAGATACTTTTATCGATCATGATCGTGGTTACTATCCGAGATATGGTCTTCTTGACAGACGATACAACCCAAGAACGGCTTTCTACGTATTTCGCCATCTACAACATGCTCTTAGTCAACAAGAAATCAAGATGAATAAGATAGAAGCCTCTGCGGGTATCCGAGCTTTTACCTTAGACACCTCGCAATACCGTTGTGTTCTCTTACTTTCAGAGGAAGATGGTGATCTCATTGAATTGAGTTTCGCTTGGACTCCTAGATCTAATATTCGAGAAGGAACAGGAAAATGGATGGATCTGCGAACGGGGAAAGTGAGAGAGGTAAGTTGGAAGCAATCGATTACCCATATTGACTGGATCACTATAGATTTTCCGACCGTACGTCATGATCCAATACTTTTGATTCTCGAGGCTTTAGAACGCCGTTCATAATGTAATCATAGCTTATATGCCTGCTCCACAGACGAATTTGTATTTTGTCTTCTCTATTTAGAATAAAACTAAACTACAATTAAAATCTCACCATAACACATTAATGGCAATACACCAAGTCGCAAGACAGCTGCAACATCCTACATGTCAGAGCAATGAAGTTGGTGAAATGATGAAAGTAAGCCCAGCAGCATGGGTGATTCAGCGAATCTGTGCGATAGTTATGATTGTAACAGCACTCATTAAGCTCCTGAGTGGGTATGCCATGGCAAGGAAACTTACATTTATTTCTCCCGC
>JABXJZ010000127.1 GCA_013375335.1 Desulfobacterales bacterium | reverse complement strand
ATTCAATCATTGCAGAAGGGAATCTATCCCTTAAGACCTCCAGAAAGGGCAGACTGTGAACAACATCACCGACTGCGCTCAGTTTTATTATTAAAATATTCGGTTTCCTGTTCTTCACGTTACTTATCCTGTTTTAAGATCCATTTCACAGCCCTAAGCAAATCTTCTGCCACGAAGGTGGGTTTTATCTGTTTATGAGGCACAATGTACTCAAAATCTCCCCTACCGTAACCGGTCAATACCATGATACCTGGTAGGTCTGCATTGTGGGCAAATTCTATATCTAGCCAACGGTCCCCGATTACGCATGATCTTTCCATGTCTATCTCTAATTCAGACCTCGCTTTCTGTATAAGGCCTATGTTCGGTTTCCTGCAACTGCAACCCCTGCTATATTCAGGCAAGACCCCATCTGGATGGTGCGGGCAGAAATAGATCCCATTCACGTGTGCGTCATCCTTGGCTAACTCCCTCCTCAATACGTCGTTTGTCTCCTCCACTAATTCTATGGGGAAGTAGCCTCTCGCTACACCAGACTGATTGGAAGTCACTACTACGATATAGTTATTCTCGTTTAGGAGGGATATGGCCTTCCCTGCATTCGGCAAAAGGACAAAACGGCTTATGTGATTTATGTAACCGCGTTGCTCATTGATAGTCCCATCTCTATCTATGAATACCGCTGGCCTCACCCTATAACCTCTCCCCTCAGGCCTTCCATCTCTTTCCAGACCTCTTCTGGATCGATGGATAACATGCACGTATGGTCATATGGACACGCCTCTTTTAAGCAGGGGCTGCAATTTACACTGCCCCTGACTATTCTGGCGTTTCTGCTAACCGGACCGGTTGTAACAGGATTGGTGGGGCCGAAAATGGCTACCATAGGTATATCAAAGGCAGCAGCCACATGCATGAGCCCACTATCATTGGTCAGGAAGAAGTTACACCTCCTGATCAATGCCATGGCCTGGCCCAAGGTAGTTCTTCCACAGAGATCGGTTGGATTGGTTTGCATATAATGAGCTACCCTGCTACCTATCTCTTTCTCGGAAAGAGAACCAAGGAGCAATACCTTGGCTCCCCACCTCTCGACAGCCCAATCACCGATGACGGCAAATCTATCCTCCGGCCATCTCTTGGCCGGTCCATAGACAGCACCTGGATTAAGGCCCACAACAAGACAATTATCCTCTATGCCGAAGGAGGACAGCATTAAAGAAGTTGACTTCATATCCTCATCATCAATGTATAGAACCGGCTCCCTCTCTTCAGCAGGCCATCCCATCGCCTCCACAAGCCCTAGGAAATATTCAACTTGATGAACTGAGAGAATATCACGATCTCTTATGACCTTATGGGTCAGCAACAATCCCCTGCCGTCCGTGTCGTAACCGACTATATATCTGACCCCTCCCATATAGGCCAGGAAAGCAGCCTCAAACGCGTTTTGAAAGAGAACAGCCAGATCAAACCTTTCACCCCTGAGCCATGATATGACCCTCATGAATTCCTTAAAGGAACTAAGGAAGCCCTTGCCCTTGTCAATTGTCATTGTTCTGTCTACTGCAGGGTGGTTCTCTAAAAGTGCAACTACCATGGGATTTGCCAGGACCGTGGTCTGAGCATGCGAGAAGGCCTTCTTGAGGGCCCCTAGGGAAGGCATCATCATCACTGTATCACCTACCCAATTAGTAGACCTAACCAGTATCTTTCTAATCCCCTCAGGTAGAATGCTATATCTGGACCTGACCTTCATTTAGGTTCACGCCACATGTGAGGATGCCCCGCCTGATCATCTCAAAGAGGGTATCTCCTTCTGAAAGGATCCTCACCTTTATGGTTAAGATACCAATATCCAACTCAACGCTGATTCTACCATCAATCCTGACCCAGTCTTTCTCCGTGGTCAATAGAAGATCGGAATCTGATCGCCTCTTCCGAGAGGCAAGCTCTTCAATCTCATCTTCGGTAAAGCGGTGGTGGTCGGGAAATGCCTTAAAGTGAACGATACGAGCCCCGAGGCCTTTTACCATTTCAAGAAATTCATCTGGATTAGCCAGCCCTGCAAAGGCTACTACCCTTCTCCCTGACAAAATGCAGGGTGGATGGGCTTTACGAGCAAGGGGAAATATAACCTGATCAGGAAAGTGCCCAGACCGAAGGATGGGCCGCCCGGGAAAACTTCGTTGTAAGAAATCGATAAGGTCATCGCCACAATGCTCAGTTGTGCATCTGGTGATAATAATGAGATCCGCTCTTTTTATCTGGTCAATAGGTTCCCTCAAGGGGCCGAGCGGCAATAGCCGTTTGTTCCCAAATTGCCTTTTAGCATCTAAGAGAAGAATGTTCAAATCCCTGTGTAGGGATAAATGCTGATATCCGTCATCCAGCAGTAGTAACTGCGAACCAAAGAGCTTTAAGGCCAGATGCCCGATTCTGTATCTTTTCTTCGATATTAATACAGGAACAGATGGTAATTTTCTTGCCAATAGAAACGGCTCATCTCCTGCCTCATCCACAGATGCCAAAGTCCTTTTCCCATCAGAGACAATAAGGCTATTATGGCTCCTCTTTCCCTTATAGCCCCTCGAGAGAATGCCTACCCTGTATCCACTTTTACCTGCCCACTCTGCAAGCATGGCGACAAGGGGCGTTTTGCCCGTGCCCCCTGTGGTTACATTTCCTACGCTCACAACATACGCTGGAATGGATTTGACAGGCAGAAGACCAATCTTATAGGCAATGAGTCTAAGCTGGATAGCAGCTCCATAGAGAAGGGAAATGATCTTGAGGGATATTGTCATAACATTCCCTTGCCTCGCTGCATGAATAGCTGGCCAATTAATCGCCTTCATACCTCGAGATTTGAAATTCGCGAGCTTCAATTCCCTTCAATGTATGGTTTAAGGATCTCCATTACCCGACCCAGAGCACCTTGATTTTGTTTCACGAATTGCCGAGCCCGTTTCCCCATCTGTTTTCTCTTCCCCTTTTGGCCTAAGAGCTCTGCCGTGACATGAAATAATTCGGACTCATCAGAAACCATTATTCCTCCGCCGCATCTGATCAATAATCGGGACATAGTGGTGAAATTATGGGTATGGGGGCCAAAGAGGACAGGTATGCCAAAAGATGAGGGCTCTAAGAGATTATGACCTCCTATTGGAGCGAGGCTCCCCCCTACAAAGGCAACATCGGCTAGGCCGTAAACTTGGCCTAACTCGCCAAGTGTATTGAGAATGAAGACATTGTGTTCGTGGTCTTCTGCTGGCAATTCACTTTTCCTGACAGCCCTGAATCCAAGGTCTTTTGCAAGATAGTACACCTCATCAAACCTATGGGCCTCTCTCGGGCAGATTATAAGCGAGAGATCAGGAAACGATTTGAGGAGTTGACCAAATACGTTCAATATGATCTTCTCTTCAGGATGATGGGTGCTTCCTGCTACCCATATGCGTCCATCTTTCCGATTTAAGAGCCGAAGCCATCTGTCGCGTTCTTGATCCTTAAGGGGCCTCCATCCTCTATCGAATTTGATGTTTCCAGTAACCTTTACCTTATAAGGAGGAATCCCTCCCCTCATAATGCGGTCCTTGTCAAGTTCTGTTTGCATGAGAAATAACTCGATCAGTCCGAGTACCCTCTTGATAAGAAATCGCCACCTCATATAGGACTTCCCAGTGCGGGGAGACACCCTGCCGTTCACGAGAATCGTCTTCACCCCCCCTTCATTCAGGGATGAGATGAGGCCTGGCCAGATATCTGTCTCCACTAAGATAAAGAGGGTTGGCTTGATACTCTCTATCATTCTCCTCACTGACCACCAGAGGTCAAGGGGCATTGGCAATAGGTAGTCAACCTTATCTTTAACCCTCTCTTTTGCTACCTCTAAGCCCGAAGCTGTTTTAACAGAAAGGCAAATCTCCCTGGATGGATATCTATTTCTTAAGGCCTCAAGCAAGGGAATGGCAGATAGCAGTTCACCTACTGAGAGGGCGTGAACCCATAACCTACCAACACTTGGGTCTCCAAGATCTGGAAGGTTCAGCCCCAGTCCTTCCTTAAGGCGAACCCTCTTTTTTACAAGATAAACAGGAAGGGAAAGGATAAGGACAATGGTGGCTAACACATGGTAGAGGATAAACATTTCGCAGGTTGCCGGTTTGCCTCGCCCGTCACTCGTTTCCGATCCACGGCCTCCGATTAACGAGTAATGATTGGCATCATTCTTAAACCCTCACCGGTAGCTCGATCATAAACCTAGTACCCCTTGGCTTATTGTCCTCAACTCTTATTGAACCATTATGGTCGCTGATTATCCTGCTGACAATGGCAAGGCCCAATCCCGTGCCAGACCTCTTGGTAGAAAAATACGGCTCGAAAAGACGCTCCATATCCTCATGAGATATGCCGGTGCCCGTATCGGCAACTTCAATCCTGACAATCCTCAATGCCTTGTCATAGAACAGCTTGATACTAATCCTTCCTTTACTAGGGATAGCTGCCACGGCATTATCCAAGAGATTAATCATCACCCTTTTTATCTGTTCTCTATCGAGCTTGAATATAGGAACATCATCCTTGTCAATAAACTTGAATGTTATGTCCTTATGGATATCTTTATACAATAATATTGCATCCTGAATTATCTGTCTTATATCATCCGGCACTGGCTTCGGAGCAGGCATGCGGGCGAAATTAGAAAATTCGTCCACCAATACCTTCAGCTCCTCAACGTTGTCCACTATCAACCTAGTGCATTCGTCGAAAACAGCCCCATCTTCTCTTGCTAACAGTCTCCCGTACTTTCTTCTCAATCTCTGCGCTGAAAGCTGAATCGGGGTCAATGGGTTCTTTACCTCATGAGCTATACGTCTGGCTACCTCCCTCCATGCAGCCACTCTCTGTGCCTTTTCTAATTCAGTCAGATCCTCAAATACGGCAACTAATCCAAGATAGTTATCTTGATCATCCCTCAAGACGTTCAACGAAACTAGCAACCTTAAGGACCGCCCCTTAATTGTGACGTTCATCTCTCTTTGGATGGATCCCTTACTAAAGAGATTTCT